>JACRHY010000032.1 GCA_016215765.1 Parcubacteria group bacterium | reverse complement strand
GTCCACATCTTCTCCCTCATCATCCGTAATTCGAACATCTTCTACTTCTGCCGCGGCCAGTTCGTCAGCGTAATAGCCAGTAATCTGGTGAGTACTCACTTCCGCTTTCTTTCCCCCCTCTTCGTTGAGGGGTAGAACCTCCGTTCGCCGGCCGCCTTTTCCCGCTCCCGCGCCTTTTCCGCGCGGGCCGCCGCCTCCCGAATGGCGGCGAGCTTCCGGTCCGCCGCCGCTGACGTGTAAAACGTCAGCCGGTAGCCGCCCCTCCGGGCGTCGTATATCGCCGCCTCGCGACACCGGCGGCAATAGAAGATTTTCTGGTCTTCCATGACCAGAAAATCCCCTGCTCTGATCTCCTCGCCGCCGCCGGCGTGCGTCCGGCGGACGAGTCCTCCCCCCTCTGCTTTCTGGAGGAGGAAGCGGGACCCCGGCTGAATCGCCGGGTTACTCCCCGTGTGCCGGGCCGCCTCACAGGGCCGCGGCGCGGCGGCGTCCGTGTCGGGCCGCTCGTCCGTGAGCTTGGCCATTTCTTTCTTGTCCATTTCCTCCTCCTCGCGCCTAAGAAGCGGCGCAAAATTAGGAAAACGCGGAGCGAACCCTGTGTTCGCCGGCGACCGCTCTGCCTTGCCCGCGCCTCCCGTTGCTTTTATTTTTTTATTTCTTGAAAAGAACGTTCTAATTATACAAATTTTCCCTCAAATGTCAACAGCGCAGAAAATCAGATTCTGGTGCGCTCACTTGGAATCGAACCAAGAACGGACGGGTATAAGCCGTCTGCTTTGCCATTAAGCTATGAGCGCGTTTTGATTATTTATATATCAAAGCCCGCTAAATTCCAAATTCTCCCCGAGCCGGCGTTATTTGATTTCTTCCCAGGAAAGATTGCCGTAGCTGTCCGACGCCAGCGGAAAACTTGGCGGCGGGTTGTATAAAAGATTTGAGTCGTAAATCAAACTTCTCGTCTGATAACCGGTGCCGTCCGTGTAAGCGAATCCGTATCGCTGATTGGAAACGATTATTCCGTAACTGACGATGGAATTTCGGGTATAATAAGTGGTACAGGAAGAGCTGTAGTAAAATCGCCCGACGCGGCCGTTTTGGGCGACCAGCGCCGCGTCAACGCGCAAGTCGGTATCGCTTCTAAATCCGATATTGATGTCTTTTTGGGCGATAAGAGCGATGACGTCCGAGCCGTTATAGTTGCTGTAAAGAAGATCGGCGTTGACGGTAATGCTGCTTCGGGTGGCGGGATTGTCGGGAAAGCGCGCCGAGGCGATGGTGACGCGCGCGCCGTCTATTTGTCCCCTGACCCAGGCGTTGTCTTCCAGAAAAATGAGGCCGTTTGCGGGAATCGGATAATTTCCGACCAGCGATTCGGTCCGGATGCTCCATAATCCCCAGCCGTCCTGATTATTGGAATTGCTGCAACCCGAAGTCGGCGAGTAAAGTCGCGATATTTTATAGAGATCAAAGGTGTCGTTCGTTTTCAAAACAACGTCGTAGCCGTAATAACCGGAACCGGAAGAAGCGGCGTAAAAGCCGCCGCTTTGAGCATCCGCTTTGATGGTGGAAAGCGTCTGGGTGATGCCGGCGAAATCCAGCGCCGGCACGGGAAATTGCCGTCCCGCTTCAAAAACGTCGGTCCTGACGGGAACGGACGCGGGCGGAAGAGGATCGGTCGGCGACAAGTGAGTATGAACGCCGAATTCGTTGGCGCCGTCATGATCGGGATCGTCATAACTTATCAGCGCGCTGGAAACGATATTGTGAGCAAGGCCGTCAAAACGGACGCCGCCGTTGGAATGAATCTCGCCGAAGACCTCCGTTCCTTCGCCGAAACGGACATTGGCGTTCAGGGCGGCGGCGTATTTGGCGAAAGACGGGATGCCCATTTTAACCTTGATTATTTTTTCAATTTCCTGATTTCCCGAAAGTTTGCCCGTTGATTGGATGACAACGACGGTGGAACCGACCGGCGGCGGGGTGATATTCAAGGAAAACTGGCCGATAAGATTGCCGTCTTTGTCGCGGTAATCGTGGACGTACGGGCCGCTTTGTCCGGTGCCGTCCTGATAATCGGCCGGCGCGTGCGCCAAATGCCAGCGGTAATATTCAATGCCCGCTTCGGCGATCGCGAAAGCCGCGGCGTTATCGGCGTCGCGCCTCAGTAATTTCAAATGAATATCCATTAAAACGACGAAGCCGGATAAAAGGATGATGGTGATGCCGCTGAAAATCAAAACCTGGATGGCGAGCGCTCCCCTTTCCGAACGAAACGACGTGATGTTTTTAAAGCGCGCGCTTGTCATATTCCGCTTCTTAAATTACGGGGAGTGATTTTCATTTGAAAAGGCGCCGGCGCCGCTTTGTTTTTTTCTTCCGAATTGACCGTCGCGTTCACGCTGATCATCCTGATCGCCGAAACGTCAACGGGAAACGAAAGAGAAGAGCCGTTTTCGCCGTAGTAAGAAAAGATGCCGCTTGTCGTTGTCGCGATTCCCGAAACGATCTGGAGAATTTGTTCGCTGCTTTCGCCGTAAACCAGCGGGTTGCCCGTCGGCGTTATAACGCCCTTTTTCAACGCGCCGTTTTCCATGAAGTACCTTATCCGCTCAAAAACGCCGTTTTGATAAATATCGCTGTAAAAAGCGACGGAACTCGTTCCCGCCGCCGCGATCGGATAACTTCCGAGGCCCGATTGCCCCATTGAGCGAAGCTCCGACGACATTTCGTTAAGCGCTTGCTGGAAATCACGGTGTGCTTCAAGTCCGCGGCTTAAAAATAAACCTCCGCTGGCCAGAAATTGGGAAAGAAAACCGATGGTGGCGACGATGGAAACGACAATGGCGATATTGACGAGGATTTCAATGACGGAAAAGCCGGCCTCGTCTTCTTTTTTTCCGAAAAAAGCGCTGAATTTTCCCATTCTCGTCAATTTTATAATAAAGACAATGAAAGCCGCAACGGTTAAAACGCCGAGCGCTATGGTCAGATAAAAACGAAGGGGATGGGATTTTTTTATTACCGCCTCAATGATGACGACAGTCGCCGCCGCGGAAATTTTTTCAAAAACGCCGTCGCGATTCGCGTATACGATGGCGTAATAATTACCGGCCGGCAAATCGTCAAAAGTCGCGCGATAAACTCCGGCGGGCAAAAATTTTTGTTGAGTTAAATTATTATTTTCGTCAAAAATATCAACGCGATAGCCGCCGTTCGGCTCGCCGTCCGGCGGCGCCTGCCACGTCACCTCCAGAACGGGACTGCTCCCGCCGTCGGCGGCGGCAATGGTGAAAGAGACGGTCAGGGGGCTTGAGGAAGCGGCTTCCGTTCCGCTCGCGGCTTGTCCGGTTGCCGCCGGTTCAGCGGACGAGGGGAGCGGCGGCGTTTGAGCCGCGATGGGCGCGCCTTCTCCCGCCGTTTCAGCGGTCGTGAAGGCCAGCGTTGCCGTGGCAAAATTGCCGGCGGCATCTTTTGATTTGGCAACGGCGTAATACCGCGTTGCCGGAGTTAAAATGCCGCCGGTTTGGATAACATGCTCAAGCTCAACGGTGAAATCGTTAAGGAGCGTCAGCGGCGACGAGCCGTCCGCCTTTTTACTGATGGCCAGCTCGGCGTCGGCCGCTTCGTCCGTTTGCCACGCAATCTTTACCGAGCTTTCCGTCACGCCGGCAACGCGCAGGTCGGAAATGGCCGGAGGAACGGAATCGGCGGGGGGCGACTCGGGGAGCGGCTCGGACGAACTTTCCCCGCCCGCAACCGCCAAGCTGTCAAAAACACCGGAAAGGCGGCTCTCGTTGCCCCAGGCGTCTTTGGCGAAAATTTCGTAATCATAGCGGCTGTTTGGAGAAACGGAAAGCGTGACCGCGCAAAAACTCAATCCCGTTCCGCAGAATTGGTAATATCCGGAATAAGCGGTTGATGACTTTGCCGTTTCGCCGGACGGGGCGTATTCAATTTTGTAATCAATCGGTTCGCTTCCGTTGAAGGAAATTTTTACGGCGGCGGAGGAAATGATCGTCGTCGTGGCGCCGCTTATCGCCGGCGGATTATTTTCCGCTTCTTCATTAAGGGCGTATTTGAGAGTGATGTCCTTCAAATCGCCGATTTCCGCGCTTCCGACGATGTCTTGAGAAAAGTACGGAGAAGCGTGCTGAAGCAATTGAACGCGGTTGGCGTAATAAATCAAAAGATTCTCCGACGAACTCGTAAGTTTAAAGCTGTAAAAATCAAGCGGATTAACGGCGATTTGGCGGTCAAATCCGACGGAAAATCGCCGTCCGCCCCATTTTTTATTCAAATAAGGAACCGCGGCGGTTTTTTCCAACAGCAAGACGCCGTTTTTGTCGTAAAAGAAAAAATCCAGCGAAGCGTTCGCTCCTTCGTTTTCCAGCCAAACGTCAACGCCTTTGAGGAAGTCGTTAATCGGCCGGAACGTTTGAGTCGCCGAAGCGGCGGCAAGCTGGACGGAATTGGAAATATCCGGAGCAAATTCAAAATAGCTTGCGGCAAAAACGAGACGCGGCGCGATGAAAAAAAACAAACCGGCGGCTATTTTGAGAATTTTTATTTTCATCGTCATTGCGGCGTCAAAATCGCGTTGTATTCCTGCCAATTTTGCGAAACGGACACGGCCGCGTCGGTCAGGGTCTGAAAACCGGATTTGGAAACGGTCAGCGTGTAAGTGCCGGAAGAAAGACCGTTGAAAAAGGCCTGGCCGGAGGGGAGGCAGGAGGAAGAAAAATTAACCGAAACATCATTGATTGAAGGAGTGAAATTTTCATTCGCGGTTTTGAGAAAGGTCTTGTAACGGAAGTAGCGGCTATTATTGAGCGCGGCGCCGATGGGCGTTGAGGTTGAGTCGTAATAAGTGTTTTCCGTGCCGTCCGGACCGGTGAAATTCCAGGAGTTTCCGTCGTTATTCGCCGCGACTTGGAAACGGACATTGTCGGAGCCGGTTTCCGGCGGTTGGTTTTCCGGCTGCCATTCAAGGTTGTAAAAAACGGAACTGGCGACGCCGACGTCAAAAGTCGGGGAGATCAGCCACTCGGTTGAAGTCGCGTACGCCGAGCCGGAAAATTGCAGTTTTATTTCTCCCGCCGGATTATCCGCTTCAACTTTTCCGCTTTGAGCGGCGTAATTTCCGCCGGACCAGTCGGTTTGCGAGAAAAAGCGGCGGCCGCTTAAAATCGTCCGGCTGTATCCGGTTTTTTCCAGCTTGACCGCGGCGTCGCTTATCGCCGCTCCGTTTCCGTCTTTCACCGAAACAAGAAGCGCGCGCGGATTTTTCGGTTCAACGATCCAGGAAGCGTCAATTGAAGCCTCCGGATTAAGCGCGACGGAAAGCGGAGAAGAATAGCCGCTCAAATCGTAATCGGCGTCTTTGTTGGAAAAAACGTAAGTGTCCCATTCCAAACCGCCGATTGCTTTTTGGCCGTTGGAATCGGTCGTGGAAGTGGCGGAATATTTTAAGGTATCGGGATCGGTGCCGATGAGCTTCGTCCCCTTCTGTTCAAAATCAATCCCGGCGACCGCCTGGCACATTTTGTCGGTTGTTTTCAGGTTTATCGTTCCCGTCCGGTCAACGGCAAAACTGATCGTCGTTACCTGCTGGCTCGCCACGGTGGCGTGGGGCTTGACCGGATTGGGATTTCCGGCGCCGCCGAGAGGATACGTTTTTTCGGTTGAGTAGCCGTTTTTGGAAACCGTTATTTCGTAAGCGGAGGTGCTTGTCGCGACGTCAACCAACTGAAGAACGCCGCTGGAATTGGTCGTGTCGCTGAAATTTACGGCCGGATTAAGCGCGTTATTGACAATCGCGACGGTTGCGCCGGCAATCGCCTGGCCGGAAGCGTCAAACACGTTGATGAAAAGCGCTCCGTTGCCGGTGGCTCCCTCAAGATTTTTGGGAGCAACCGCCGTTGTCAGTTGATAAGGCGTTAAATTTCCGCAACCGGGACATTCCACTTTCACTTCTACGAGTTTGTAATCGGCCGGCGCGGTGTCGTTGGGAGAACCGCCGATGGTTCCGTCAAACGGATCGTCAATATTGCGCACTGTCGTTTTAACGACGAAAGAATAACCGCCGTAAGAGACGGATTTTTCCGCCGCGAGCAGACCGCTCGGCAAACCGCCGACGACGCCGATATTTTCATAGGACATGTTCCGAATCGCTTCCGCTTCGTTTTGCGCGGCAAAAACGGAGGCCGAATAGGCCTTGCTCCTCGTCAGCGCCTCAATGATGGTTGAATAGGCGAGATAGATGCCGGAGGAAAAAATAACAAAAATGCCCAAGCTGATGATGGTTTCCAAAAGCGTGAAGCCGGCAGACCCTCTGCGCAATAATTTTTCGTAACGAGATGACGAATTTTCAAGCGAAAACAACGAAGCGCGAGGAGATGAATACAACGTATTCATTGATGAGCAATGAGTTGTTTGTAGCCGAAAATTCGTCATTGTAGTAGAAAAGATTATTGCGCGGAGGGTCTATTTTAGGGTCTATTTTTAAAACGAGCGGGTGATGGCATAAATTGGCGTAATGATGGCCAGGGCGATAAAACCGACGATAATTCCCATTACCAGAATAAGAGCCGGCTCAACGGTATTGGAAAGATTTTTCAGGACGTCATCAACTTCTTCTTCGTAAAACTCGGAAAGATAAACCAGATTTCCCTCCAAATTGCCGGCTGCCTCGCCGACTTCCACCATTTGAGCGGCGGTCATCGGGAAAAGTCGTCCTCTCGTCATCAGATATTCCGCGATGGTTTTCCCCTTTCTGACTTCTTCCGCGATCGCCTGGATTTCTCTTTTATAAACCTCGTTTCCCATACTGTCGGCGGTTATCCGCAGCGCTTCCACTATTTTAACGCCGCTTTTTATGAGAGTCGCCAGCGTCCGCGTAAAATTAGCCATATTGACGCTTTTGATTATTCGGCCGATGAAAGGAACCGCGATAAAGAAGCGAAGATAATAAAATCTGACGGCGGGAATTTTCAGCAAAAATTTAAAAATAACGGCGGCCGCGATCAGTCCGATAACCACCCATAAGCCGTATTGCGATAAAAAATTAACGATAACTATCAAAATGCGCGTCGGCAGGGGAAGAATAATTTTTGATCTTTCAAAAATGGGCATTATTTTGGGAAAAATAAACAAAGTGAGCACCGCTCCCAAACCGAAAACCGCCAGCAAAATAATGGCCGGATAAATCAAAGCGCCGCGCACCTTGCGCTCCAGGTCGTATTTTTTCTTTAATTCAACGCTGAGATAATTGAGATTTTCCGATAAATTGCCGCTGGTTTCGCCGATTTTGACGATGTTTACGAAGGCGTTGCCGAAAATGCGGGCATAGCGCTCCAATCCGGCCGATAAGAACTGACCGTTATTCACACCGACGGTCAGTTCGTCAATAATTTTCCGAAAAGTTCCGGATTTAATCTGATGCTGGATAATCCCCAGGCTTTTTACGAGCGGAATTCCGGAACGGATCATAATGGAAAGATGCTTGGCGAAAAGAATTTTTTCCTGAAGAGAAACGCGGGAGAATAAGTTCATATTTTTTATTCCTGGGTAACGCGCAAAATTTCTTCAATTGTCGTCAGGCCGCGGGACGCTTTTTCCAGGCCGTCTTCAAGCATCGTCGTCATTCCTTTTTTGACGGCCGCTTCTTTTATTTCACTGGCATTGGCGCGTTTCATTATTAAATTGCGGATGGCATCGTCTATTTCCAGAATCTCGTGAATGCCGACGCGGCCGCGGAATCCGCTGTTTCCGCATTCGGCACAGCCCTGTTTTTGATAAAATTTCCCTTTTTGATAAAACTCCGGGCGAGAAACGGCGGCAAGGTGTTTCAATTCAATATCGGTCAGTTTTCTTTCAACGCGACAGGCGTTGCAGAGAACCCTCACCAGCCGCTGGCCGATGGCGACGTTGACGGTGGAGGCGATAAGAAACGGCTCAATGCCCATATCAAGAAGCCGCGGAAGGGTGGTCGCCGCGTCGTTGGTGTGCAGAGTGGAAAGGAGCAGATGGCCGGTCAGCGCGGCGTTGACGGCGATTCCGGCCGTTTCTTCGTCGCGGATTTCTCCCACCATGATGATATTGGGGTCCTGCCGGAGAATGGAGCGCAAGCCGTTGGAAAAGGTCAGCCCCGTTTCGGAATTCACCTGTATTTGCCTTACTCCGGAAACGGCGTATTCTATCGGATCTTCAATGGTCACGATGGACGTTTCCGGCGTATTCAACAGCTGTAAAACGGCGTAAAGGGAAGTCGTCTTGCCGGAACCCGTCGGGCCGGTGGCCAAGATCATCCCGTACGGTTTTTGAATCGCCCGGTTAATTTGTTCCAAATCGGAATCGGAATAGCCGATTTCTTTCAGTCCGATACCCTGCCCCTGTTCTCCCAGAATGCGCATTACGGCGTTTTCCCCGTAGTAAGTCGGAACAATGGAAACGCGCACGTCAATATTGCCGAGATCGGTCGTCACCTTAAACCGGCCGTCCTGGGCGCTGTTGTGCTCGTCGGTTTTCAGTCCCGAAACCACTTTGATTCTCGTTATTACTTCGGAGTGAATTTCAAACGGCAGGGCGAGCGCGTCTTTGAGATCGCCGTCAATGCGCAGGCGCACTCTCAAGCGCTTTTCTTCGGGGTCAATGTGAATGTCCGAAGCCCGTTCTTTGAGCGCGTATTCCACCAGCGAATCAACGAGGCGGATAATGGAGATGTTTTCGGAAACGTTTTCCAGCTCTTCTTTCGTTAAAAATTTCGGCGTTTTCGGCTCCGCGTTTTTCGCCGCGGATTTTATTTCTTCTTCTTTTTTCGCTACCATGACGAAATCATATCATTTTTTCAGCTCAAAATGAACACTCCTCGCGGCAAGTCGCGAGGTATCAAGAGGCGGCTTCGCCTCTTGATACGCTCAGCAAGCAGCGGAGTATTCACTCCTTTTTGCTTCGCTCGGATCAAATGGAAGCCAGCTTCCATTTGACTCCTCGCTAGCAAAAATAAAAATCCCCCGCCGTCAGCGGGAGAAATACTAAAAAATTTTCATTCGGTCGGGCAAGTCGCCGATTGAAGGAATAATGTTCGGATGATTCAATTCGCACCAGTCGCGCCATCTTTCGGGAGTGTTGACTGCTCCCGTCAGAACGCCGATGAATTTTATTCCTGTCGCGGAAGCGAACTCAAAATCAACCAGTGAATCGCCGACGTATAAAACCTCTTCGCGGCTTATGCCTTGTTGCCGAAGCCACAAATCAAGAACGATGAAATTGCGGGCATCCGGCTTGGGAAACGCCGCGATGAAATGATTCGGATGAACCCGCGAAAAACCCATCCGAAATTTCCACCGGCTCCAACGCGAACCGCCGATGGTGGAAACGCAGTCAAAAAGCGAGAAGTCCAGTCGGGACTTGCGCGCGGCCGCCGCGTAATGCCGATCGGTGGCGCGGTTAGTACAAAGGACGGTTTTCAGCCCGAACATTTTGAGGCGAGCGAGGGCGCGGTCGGCGAGCGGCATCATTCTGATGCCGTCGCGCCTTTCCAGCGCGCGCCATTCTTTCCAAATGCGATTCTGCTCGCGCTCGCCCAGCTTTGAGCTGGCAAAAATATGAGCGTTGACTTCCCGTCCGATTTTCCCGAACGTTTTCCGAAACGCTTCCTCGCTTTCGGCGTCAACGGAGTCAACGCCGAGTAGTTTTAATTTGAATTTCCAGTGCGTCGCGAAAGTGTCAAACACCACGCCGTCGCCGTCAACGATAACGCATTTGAGATTTCTCGCGTCAATCATTTTTCCTTCCCGCGTTTTTTGTCCGCTTCAAAGAACCTGCCCGTATAATAGCGGCAAAATCAGCGGCGAACAAGAAGATGTACTCGTCCAGCACATATGAGACTTTTCTGGCGTTAACTTGTTGCAAATATACCTCAATGGAGAAATTAAGCCAATCGACCAGTGTGGCCTGCGGGTGTTGTACCAGAGTAACCAATCCATAAGCTGGCGGTTGAACT
>JACRHY010000030.1 GCA_016215765.1 Parcubacteria group bacterium | reverse complement strand
CGGTACTAGTTCACTATCGATCACAAAGTGTATTTAGCCTTACGAGATAGTACTCGTTAATTCCCACGGGGCGTTCTGACCCCGGGGTACTCAAGGATGAAAACAAGAGTTGATCCGCTTTCGCCTACCGGGCTATCACCGTCTTTGGCGCCGCTTTCCAGCGGCTTCGACTAGCAAATCATTTTGTAACTCTTCTCTTCGCGATTTCACAAAACGTCCGAAGGACGCTTTGTGAAAAGCAAAGAATGTCCTCACCTTATAACCCCCGTTAAAATTTTCTTGCGAAAATTTTAATGAGTTTGGGCTCTTCCCTTTTCGCTCGCCGCTACTTGGGGAATGTGCCAATGCTTCGCATTGGAATTTCCAATTTTTAATTTACAATTTTCAAAAAATTAATCAATGAAATAATTTCCAAGCGTTTGAAAATTTAGTCATTGAAAATTCAATGAAAATTGGGAATTGGTCATTGAAAATTCCAGTGCGAAGCACTGGCGTTATTTTCTTTTCCTCCGCTTACTGAGATGTTTCACTTCAGCGGGTGCGCTCCACTGCTCCGCGCGAGAATTTCCAATTTTTAATTTACAATTTTCAAAAAATTAACCAATGAAATAATTTTCAAACGTTTGAAAATTTAGTCATTGAAAATTCAATGAAAATTGAAAATTGGTCATTGAAAATTCCGGTGCGAAGCACTGGTTGCCGTGGTTTGCACGGCAGGGTTTTCCCATTCGGAAATCCCCGGATCAAAGGTTGCTAAGCACCTCCCCGAGGCTTATCGCAGCTACGCCACGTCCTTCATCGCCACTTTGTGTCAAGGCATCCACCGTACGCCCTTAATGTGACGCGTCCCACTTAAGACGCATCGCCTGAGTCGCCTCAAAACATTTTTAAATTGATCCTGCGAACGCGTCTTCCGAAATTGAATCGAAAGGCGCGGTTTTTGGATAACAATACTTGCTTGAATTTTTCTTTGAAATTTTCAACGTTCAATCGTCTCAATTCGCCGATTACCGAAAACAAAAATCGCCTTCTTGGGGCGATTTGCGCAGACGACCAAAAAGGCGCGCTCAATCGCCGAAGCCGATATGTTTGGTTATCTTCATTCGTTCAAAAAGAATTATAGCCGCCCGCCCGCGCCTGTCAAGAGCCTGTACTCGTCCAGCGCATATACTTCCGTATAACCCCCGCTCCCCCATCAACTAGTACGCTTAGCGACGATCGTCGCTAAGCGTACGCGATTGACAAATCCGGTAATTTCCTTTATTTTAGAAAAAGTTTTTCGGATATTAAACTTAACCCGAAAGGAGGTGATACGGATGACGATCCTCGCGATCATCACGTTGGTCGTCGCCGCCGCGGTCCTGCACGCTGGGATCGGGCTCGCTCCCTACGAGAGCGGGCAGGTGGTGGCGACGATCGTGGGCGCGGCCGCCTTGGCGATTTTCTGGGCGGCCGCCCACATTGTCGGCAAAGCCAAGGGATAAAGCCCTTGGCACTCTCGCTCGACCCGGCGTTTTTTGCCGGGTCATTTTTTTGAATAACCATAGATTACGCAAGCTATTTCTTAAGGCATTATGAATTACGAAATGCTATTTTTGAAGAGCCTCTCGCAGCGCGACGGCGCGAGAGGAGGAGATTTTTCAGCAGAAAAATACTCCGAGCTCTGAGAAAATAAGTATTTTGTAATTCAAAGTAAGGCAATTTTAGGCGAATTTAATTCTAAGGTTAAAAAACAAAACCCCCATACGGGGGATTTTGTTTTTGGAGCATTCCAAAATAAATCCGAATTGCTAATTTTTACTACTTGTTGTTTTCCACCTGCGAGCGCAGCCGTTCCAGCAAATGAGCGGCGTGTTCTTTTCCGCCCAAGCCGAAAGCGATGCCGCCGGCTAAAGCGATCATGGCGATGAAGCCGGTCATCAGCGTGTTGATAATGGACACGGCGATGCCAAGCTGCATCAAAGTAGCGAAGAGTCCGAAGACGATTATTGACCACCACGTCAAAGCGGCCAGGGCTTTGGCGGCGTGCAGTCTGGCGCTCATCACGGAGGCCTTAACCAGTTTCTGCGCGAAATTCGCCAAAATGACGGCGGCCAGCATAATCAAAATCGCGACTACGATGTTGGGAAGATAAAGCAGGACGTCGCTTAAGAAGCTTGACAAGGCGTAAAGCCCCAAAACATCCGACGCCGCCAAAATGAAAGCGATAACCAAAAACCAATAAACCAGCAGTCCGAAAAATCTGCCGGAATTGAGTTTCAGGCCGGCCCTTTCAAAATACTCCCCGATTCCCAACTTGGCCAACAGGTCGTCTAACCGCAAAAAAACGATCAGTTTTTCAACCAGAGAACCCAAGCCGGTCGCCACCACGAGTCCCAACAGCAAAATCACCAGAGAGCCGATTAACGAAGGAACAAATCCGGCGACTCCCAGCCAAAGATTCTGAAGAGATTCAATAATGACGGTTGCCCAACTTTGAATAACCATTTGTTACTTTTTTGTTTACTTGCCTAAAAACGTTTCAAATCGACCTTTTCTTTTTGAAAACATTATAGCAGAAACGAACGGGCGGCGTCTTTGCCGCCTGTGGATAACTGCCGGCGTTGTTCTCCGCCCTGCCGCGTTGTATTATTAACGCTATCGCCAAGATAAGAAGAGAATTTAGAATTTAGCGAGCCGGCAGGCAGGTAGACAGTAGAAACATGAAACTTAAAACGCAAAATACAAAAACGCCATGAGCGATAAAGACGGCTTAAACGTCCCCGCGGCGAAACTGCCGCATTTTGAAAAACCGATTGATTTTCGCGCCTCTTTCCATTGGCGCGTTTTTCGCATTATGGCCGAATTCGTGGACGGCTTTCAGTTTTTGGCGGACTTTAAAAAAACGGTTACTTTTTTCGGTTCCGCCCGCTTTGACGAAAAAAACAAATGGTACGCGGAAGCGCGAAAACTGGCGTCGTTTTTAGCGAAAGAAAACATCGGAGTTATTTCCGGCGGCGGTCCGGGCATAATGGAAGCGGCAAACAGAGGCGCGGCCGAAGCGGGCGGCGATTCCATCGGACTTAACATCAAACTTCCCTACGAGCAACGCATCAACCCCTGGGTTAAAAAAGCGATCGCTTTCCATTACTTCTTCGTCCGGAAGGTAATGCTCTCTTATTCCGCGCAGGCCTATGTTTTTTTCCCCGGCGGATACGGCACGCTTGACGAGGTTTTTGAAATAATAACGCTCATCCAGACAAAAAAGGTTTCCGACACCATTCCCGTAATTCTGGTCGGCAAGGAATTCTGGCAGCCGATCTGCGAATGGATAGACAAAGCCCTTTATGAAAAATTCCAGACCATTGATAAAGAAGATATGAACATCTACAAGCTGGTGGACACCGCCGAAGAAGCGCTGGAAATCGCCAAAAACGCTCCGTCGCGGCACGAATTTTAACTCAAAACGCCGCCGCAACCGGAAAGAAAATCGTCAAAGGCCGCCGTCAAAGATCGCGTTATTTCCGGAATCGGCCCGAATTCAAAATCGCCGATTTTGCGAACAGGCACTATTTTTGAAGAAGTGCTCGTGATGAAAGCGCCGTCGTAATCCCCCATCGTTTCCGGCGGGATATTTTTTTCTTCAATTTTCACGCCGGTTTTCAAGGCGACGCGCAAAACGGCCCTCCGCGTTATTCCGGGCAGGATTTCGTTCTCCGGCGGAGAATAAATCGCGTTTCCTTTAACGGCGAAAAAATTAACGCGCGTCCCTTCCGTAATGTAGCCGCGCCGATTGACCAATAAGGCGTCGTAACAGCCGCTTTCTTTCGCTTTCCGATACGCCAAATAACTGGAGAGCATATTCAGCGTTTTGGCTTGAGGATATTCCCTTTCGTAATGAGCAATAGCGAAAGACGCGCCCTCTTTATAAAGTTTTTTTTCGGGAAAAAGCGGATTGAGGCAAAAAATGTTTAAAACCGCGCCTTCTTTCCGCGCCGCTCCCAAAAGAAGCATCTTGATATTAAAAGCGGCCGATTCCGCCTTGGACGCCAGTTCTTTTGTCCATCTCTCCGCGTCTATGGAGCCGAAAGGATGCTCAAGCCCGATGATTTTAGCCGACTCCAGAAGCCGCGCGATATGATTTTGCGGGAAATAAATAACGCCGCCGGAAACTCTGACGGTTTCGTAAACGCCGAAGCCGTAAGCATACTCAATATTAGAGAACGGAATGACCGCTTGTTCCACCGGCAACAGCGCACCGTTTTGAGAAAAATATTTAAAAGTCATTGATATTGACGTTGACGCCGTCCCTCTCTTTAAAATTTAACATAATAAACCTTGAAAGCGACATTGCCGGAATTATCTCTGATTTCGTCCTTCAAATATCCGTTTTTCTCCAGAAAGGCGGCGAATGAAACTTCTATTTTTCTCATTTCGGATTTTTTCTTGACGCTGTCCAGCACGCCGTCGTTGGCGGAAAAAACGTAATATACGCCATTAACGCCGCTTTTTTGAAAAGCCGAGATCGGATCCAGTCCGGGGGGAAGGTATCGCGAGTAAAGCTCCAAAGAAACAACCGGCAAGCGGTAATAGGCGATGTACGGCTGAAGGTACCAACTATAGGCAAACCAATTCACCGTTTCGTCAAATAAAAGCGCGTTCGTTTCTTCGTTTACTTCGGTCCGGCCCAACTCCCCGAAACTTCGCGGATTTGAAAGTTTCGGAAGCGGATTGAAAATTTTCTCCCGGATATATTCGTGCAGTTGATTAAACCCGAGATTGCGCGCGACGTCGGAACGAAGCGGCGCGTAAAAAACCGGACTCGCGCCGATCGGCTTGGCCAGCGCGTTGGTGTTGACGCTGTAAAACGCCTCAAAACCGATGACGGCGACGAAAACGCCGATCGCCAATTTGGACAACGTCGGCTTTTTTTCCTTGAAAAATCGCGCCGCGGCAAAAACAAAAATCGCCACAATGGCCGTCAGCAAAGGCACGATAATCGCCGTGAATTTAGCGTTCGGCGACATAAACGAAAACATCGCCAGAGCCGCGAACGCGGCAATCAACAAAAACCGCTCAAGCGCGTCGCTTTTTCCGCGAATGGTCTTCGCGCAAAGATAAACGAACGCGGCCAGCGCAAGAACGCTAAACGGCCGCGAGCTTAGCGCTCCCAGCGAACCGATCGCGGTCTTAAAGTTGGCGAGAAAATTCGCGCTGACGCCGCGACCCGCGATAATCATAAAGTCCGCCGAATGCATTCCAAGCATTGAAGACAGCGCCGCGTCAAAATGACCGCGCGTCCGGAAAACCGCCAAATTGTAAAGAAAAATCGGCGTTAAAACCAAGAGAGTCATCGCGCCGGAAAACCAAAATGATTTTTTCGCCAAAAGATCGCGCCGCCAGATTATAACGTACGCGACAATCGCCACCGGCAAAAAAATCGCGGTGTATTTGGAAAGCAGGGCGCCGCCGGTCGCCGCGCCGAAAAATACGGCATTGAGAATCGTCGGATTTTTTAAATAACGCAAAAACAGAAAAACGCCCGCCAAAACAAACAATGCCTCCGCGCCCTCCAAAAAACCGGTCCGACCGATCCAAGAGGCGTGGGTGGAAGCGGCCAAAATAAACGCGGCGCCCAGCGCCATTTTTTCATCTTTAAACTTTTTAAACAGCGCATACGTCAGCCAAACCAGCGCAACGCCCGCCAAAGCAAACGGCAGGCGCGCGGCCAAAACGTTAAAACCAAAGACGGCGAAAAATAAACGCTGAATCGCGAAAACCAGAGGCGGCGCGTCGTGAAAAGACAATCCTCCCCACCAGGGAATTTTCTCAAACCATTGAATGGGCGTCGTCTGCCCGCCCCCAAGATAATCAAGCCATCCCAGCGCGCGGAAAGAATAAAGCGCGTCGTCGCTGACCAGATCGGAAGCGGTTAAATTCCAAAAACGCGGCACAACAACCAGCGCGACGAGAAGTAGCGCCGTAAAAACGCGCGGCCAACGGACGGCGGCGCCATTCTTCGGCTGAAAAACATTGCGTGCCAAAAGTTTCCACGGCGCCAGAATTCCCTCAAAAACAATACGGCCGGAAATTTTGGATTTGCCGGCTCTCCGTTCGCGAAACATGATCGGCGTTTCCCGCAATTTTCCGCCGGCGCGCCAAAGCAGATATTTTAATTCCATTAAAAACGCGTAACCGGAAGAATCCGTTTTTGTAATATCCGTTTTTCTCAACAAAGACACGGGTATCGCCATAAATCCGCTCGTGCAATCGCGAACGGGCAGACGGCTGATAATCCGAAAATAAAAATTGCCGCCGACGCTCATCGCGCGCCGCCACCATTCCCAACCGTCAATTCCCCCGCCGGCGACATAACGCGATCCGATAACCACGTCCCGTTTTTCGGCCGCTTTCAATAATTCCGGCAAATGCCGCGGATCATGAGAAAAATCGGCGTCCATCGTTATGATCCTTTCCGCGACTCCGCCGTTTAAAACGCGCGAAAAGGCATCAACATACGCCCTTCCCAACCCCTCTTTCCGTTCCCGCGTCAAAAGCGAAAGACGGGGAAATTTTTTTCGCAAATCTTCCACGGCTTGCGCCGTGCCGTCAGGAGAATTGTCGTCAACGACGATAACGTCGGCATCAGGCAAATATTTAAAAATTTCCGGCGCCATCCGGATAATATTCTCACGCTCATTATAGGTGGGAACGATAACGATGTCTTTCACTTGCTATATTTTTCCGATAAGATCCACTCCCGGCTTCAAGGTATCGTCCCCCGGTTTCCAACTGGCGGGGCAGACATTCCCCTTGTGCTCACGGACAAATTTCGCCGCCTGTAGTTTGCGCAAGGTTTCGGCAATGCTCCGCCCGATATTGTTATCATGAATTTCCATGGTCTTCAGCGCGCCATCCGGATCAATGATAAATGTGCCGCGCAAAGCCAGTCCCTCGCCGTCAATATAAACGCCGAATGTCCGGCTGATATTGCCGGTCGGATCGGCCAGCATCGGATACTGAACTTTAGCGATAGCGGCGGAATTATCATGCCAGGCCTTATGGGCGAATGCCGTATCGGTGCTAATGCTCATAACTTCCGCTCCCAGCTTCTTGAATTCTTCATACACAGAAGCGGCATCTTCCAATTCCGTCGGGCAAACAAAGGTAAAATCCGCCGGGTAAAAAATCAACACGACCCATTTTCCGCGATACTCGGAAAGTTTTATTTTTTTAATATCGTCATTCTGATAGGCGTCGGCCTCAAAATCCTGCACAATCTGATTAATATTCATCATATTATTTTATAAATTTTTAATTATTTAATCAACTTTAGGTGGTCTGTTCTTGAAATAGTTCGGACGGTTTGGCGGCCTTTATGATTTTACCTTAAAACCTGAAATTATTTTCCAGTGTTTATAAAAAAATCTTTTCCCAAAAGCAGAATCGCCAACTGATTTTTTCGCTCAGAAAACCTTACGATTTGGTCGCCAAGCAAAGCGAGGCGAACCCTGTGGATTTGACTTTTCCTGTCTGGTGGGAAATTCTGAAAGTTCCTATTGGTGGACCTGGGGGGAATCGAACCCCCGCCTCCGCAATGCGAATGCGGCGTAATGCCACTTTACTACAGGCCCAGCAAACCCCGTTAGAATTAGAAGTAGAGATACGCCGCGCGCCCTCACGACTTCTAACGGGGTAAATCGGCTTCAATATAACTTCCGAGATAAAAAAAAGCAAAACGCCGGCGGCTCCAATCCCAAAACAAAACCCCCGCGACGGCGGGGGCAAAATTCATTTGAAGTCATCGGCCGGAAAACCGGGCCGCTTTTATCCGCGAGGCGATTTCGCCGTATCGCGCGTTCATCCGCACGCGGCTGCAGGTTTGAAGCAGTTTCGCGGGACTTTTGAGCGCCCGGCAGATTTGGGCGGGCGACAGAAGCCGCTCAATAATAGAGACGTTGGAATAAAGGGATTCCCAGAGTTCAAAAAATCCTCTTTCAAGCCGCTCCGGCGTCATCCGGCTCGGCTGAAAAACGACGCGTCGGCCGTCGTAATGCTCCCAATCGTCGTCAATCAGCCGCCCCTCTTTCTTATAGCGGCGATAAAGCGCCGTTCCGGGAAGGGGTATTTGGATGTTAATCAGCGAAATTTCCACTTTGTTTTTCACGAGAAATTCAAAGATGCCGTCAAAAACGCTTTCGTCGTCGCCGTCCAGGCCGACGATCATTCCGGCGTTCAGCATAATGCCGCAATCGTGGAATTTTCCGATCTGCTCCGAAAATCTTTCCGTTTGATTGAAATTCTTGCCGACGCTTTCCAGACTGGCCTTGGACACCGACTCAATCCCGACAAACATCGCCGCGCATCCGGAGCGGGTCATCAGATCCGCCAATTTTTCCGTTCGGCCGCCGATTTCAACGGTTTTCTCTATTACGCCAAGCGTCGTCTGGCCGCCCCACCGAAAAGCGGGAAAGTCGCTTCTGACTTTTTCAAGTTCAAGGCACAGCCGGGCGAAATAGTTTTTGTTGAAAGCAATGTTGTCGTCAACGAAAGCGACGAACGACTTGCTGAATTTCTCCACGCCGCGGCACCCGCTTCTTTCAACGCTTTCCAAAATCTTCCTCACCTCAAGAATGACGGCGCCCTCGTCTCTCGTTCGAAAAACGCGGCCGTTAAACGAAGTGACCGAGCAAAAATCGCAGTTGAAAGGACAGCCCCTGGTCGCCTGAACGCTGTTTTTCACCAGAAAAGCACGCGTGTCCTGAACGCCGTGTTTCGCCGCCGGAATGTCCCGGGGTTCCGGCCGACCGGAGCGATAGATTTTTTGAAGCGTCCCCCTTTGGAAATCTTCAATCAGCTTCGGCCAGACGAGCTCCGCTTCTTCAATGACAACGGCGTCGGCAAATGGAGCGATTTCTTTTTCAAATCTCTCCCGATGAAAATCGTAGAGAGAAGTGACGTGCACGCCGCCGAAAATCACCCTTTTCCCCAGTTCGCGAAATTGCCGCGCCAGTTCCGCCGCCCGCTTGGCTTTGTAAGTCATATTCAGCGAAATGGCGACGAGATCCGCGTCGCGGCAAAGCGCGATGTTCTCCGGTCCGGCAAAAGGACTTATCGCTTCGTCCACGACGTCCAGAGCGATGTCGGCCGGCGTCAAAGCGGCGATAACGGCCGCGGTCAAGCTGGGAAAGCCGATATAGGCGAGATCTTTCCGTGTGTAGCTTTCGGCTTTGCCGAAAATTTCCGGAATTACAAAGAGAATCCGCATTTTCGCCTCCTTTTCCCCTCCGCTTTTGAACGTTTCGCGGAAAGAAAAGATTATTTGATTATTTTTGGACTGATCTGATGGTAGCGAAAAACGTCGGGATAAACAAGAAACAGCCGCAAAGGGAAAAATTTAGAATTTAGCGAGAGGGAGTAGACGGACGGGGGCGCGACAAAATATTCCGACTTAAAGGATAACTAAAGCGTCCGGTCCTATAAACAGGACCAGGAGAAGGCATGAACCACATAGATCGCAAACCGATTGAATCAAAGTTAAATCAAACCCGCCGTCTTCGTTATTCACAAAAAAACAGGCCTCTTAAAGAGGCCCGTCAGCAAACGCGGAAAATGGGAGCGACGGCGCTCTCGCTTTCCCAATGGCGCGGCTCAACCGAAAGATACCGCTCGCCCTTGGAATTTTCCATTTTCAAGAAAACGACGTACTCATTGGAATTGTCCACGAGATTAATCAAGACCGTTCCCGTCCGCGTCGGCTTGTCGGAAGAAAGAAAACAACCGGCCGCCGCGCCGTTGATATTCTCCATCTTTCTGACAAGAAAGACGATCGCCACGGCGTCGGGAATGAAAATTCTGGATTTAATCCCCAACGACGCGATTAATTGGTTAAATTCTTTCGCTTGAGAAAGCGGATCGCCGGCGGCAATCCGGCTGTTTTTCATCACGGCATACCAGCCGGATCTGGCCGTCCACGGAGAAAACTCATATTTTATTCCGTCTTTTTCATGACCCTTGACCGGACTGTCAACGGCCAATGCCGGAAGATGGTGGATATTCAGTCCCGACGGAACATATTCCATATTTCCGCCGCGTTTGTAAATTTCCGAGATTATTTCAACATCCACCCCAATATCCGGTATCGCCGCCCCCAAAATCGCCGCGAACTGCTTATAATCAAGATTGCGGATAAGTTTTTTCAAATCTTCCGCCCGTTCATTTTTCAAATAGCTGAGAATTTCTTCCTTTTTCGGAAGCATGGCCAACACCCCCTTTCGGTCGCTTCGTTTATCGCTTCACTGAAAAATTATAAAACTCATTGTTCGGAAAGTCAAAACGGGATAAAATAAAGCCGATGAAAGCCGACGCTTTAATATCGGAAATCGGCGGCGTAAATGAAAAATTCGTCCGGCATCTACTGACGTTAAACATCAGAACGATCCGCGATCTGTTTTTCCATTTTCCTTTCCGCTACGACGATTTTTCCCGCGTCGTCCCCGCCGCCGAACTGAAAATCGGCGAAGTCGCCACTGTTTCCGGCGTCGTCAAGCGCGTCCGTTCAACGCGCAGCTGGAAACGAAAAATGGCGGTTACCGAAGCTGTCGTCGCCGACGACAGCGGCGGCGTCAGGGCCGTCTGGTTCAACCAGCCGTTTGTCGGCAAAGTCCTTAAGCCGGGCCAGCGGATCAATCTGTCCGGAAAATTAACGTTGGGCAAAAACGGCGCTTACTTTTCCGCTCCCGCTTACGAAATCGTCGGCGGGAACGGGCGGGCAAAGCACACCGCGGGATTGGTTTCCGTTTATCCGGAAACCAGAGGACTTACCTCGCGGGGAATCCGCTATCTTATCAATTTATTTTTAAACAGAACGGAGAAGCTTCCCGACACTATTCCCGAACACATCCGGAAAAACGCCGGACTGCCGGAAATCAACGACGCCCTGCGGAAAATTCATTTTCCCGAGTCGCCCGGAGAAGCCGAAGAAGCGAAAAAGCGTTTCGCTTTTGAGGATTTATTCCTGATGCAGCTTGCCAGTTTGTCGGAGAAACTGAAATTATCGCAATGCCGCGCTTATCCTATTGAAATCAACGCCGCCGATTTCAAAACGCGCCTTGATTCCCTGCCTTTTGAATTGACGGCTTCTCAAAAAAAATCGCTCGCGGAAATACTGAACGACGTAGCGAGAGGAAGGCCGATGAATCGTCTGCTGGAGGGCGACGTCGGTTCGGGAAAAACCGTCGTGGCCGCCCTCGCGGCGCTGGCCGCCGCCGACAACGGATTCCAGACGGCTTTTATGGCGCCGACGGAAATTCTGGCGCGCCAGCATTTCAAAACGCTGACGAAAATGTTCCCCCATTTTGAAGGCGGGATTGGTCTTCTGACGGGAAGCGAGGCGCGCATTTGCTACGGCCACGACCTTGAATCCGCTTCAACCAAGGCCGTCGTCAAGAAGGAAGCGAAAAACGGCCACTTGAAAATAACGATCGGCACCCATTCGCTGATCGCCAAAGGAAAAAAATCAACCGGACTGGAATTGAACAAGCCGGCGCTCGTCGTCGTTGACGAACAGCACCGATTCGGCGTCAACCAGAGGCAAACGCTCGCCAGCGGCAAAAAAACGGTGCCGCATTTCCTTTCCATGAGCGCGACGCCGATTCCTCGCACTCTGGCGCTCGCCGTTTTCGGCGATCTTGACCTTTCCATCATTGACGAATTGCCGAAAGGCCGAAAAAAAATCCTCACCAAAGTCGTCGCTCCCGAAAATCGCAACAAGGCCTACGATTTCATCCGCGAGCAAATCAAAAAGGGGCGGCAGGCCTTTGTCATTTGTCCGCGCATTGAACAAACGACGGACGATCAGCGGCCAACCGCGGGAAATATCGGAAAATTTCCGGCCGCCGGTCGCCGGACGCCGGCCAATTTGGAAATCAAGTCGGTTAAGGAAGAATACGAAAAGCTGTCAAAAAAAGTTTTTCCTGATTTAAAAATAGCGATGCTTCACGGAAAAATGAAAGCGAAGGAAAAGGAGGAAATAATGAAAAAATTCGCCGGCGGGAAAATAGACGTTCTCGTTTCCACGTCGGTTGTGGAGGTGGGCGTGGACGTTCCCAACGCGACGATAATGATGATTGAAAGCGCCGATCGCTTCGGTCTGGCCAGCCTGCATCAATTCCGCGGCCGCGTGGGAAGAGGCGAACATCAGTCATTCTGCCTTCTTTTCACCGATTCCGTTTTTGAAACGACCAGAAAACGGCTGGAGGCGGTCAGCGCCGCCAAAAACGGCTTTGAACTCGCCGAGAGGGATCTGGAAATAAGAGGGCCCGGCGAACTTTTAGGCAAGGAACAAAGCGGCCTCCCCGACCTGATGATGCGCGCGCTCAAAAACGCCGCTCTGATAAAAGAAGCCCGCCGTGAAGCGGAAAAAATCATCGCGAAAGATTCTTCCCTGAAACAATATCCCCTTCTTCAAAACCGGCTGTTGAAATTCAAAGAAAAAATCCATCTTGAATAGAAGAGCGGGATTTGAACAAAATCAAGTTTAAAAGCCGGCCAAGTTTAAAAGCCCACTTGAGATTTAGTATCCGCGAGATTATTCCCTGGTCTCTCTAAAGAGACCAGGGAATTTTGACGCCGCAATCCAAAAAGAAAGTCCGGACGGATGGCGTGTTATAAACGGAATGCTTGGTCTCATTGGTGAGACCGAGCGGTTTTGACGCTGCAATCCAAAAAGAACGTCCGGACGGATTG
>JACRHY010000031.1 GCA_016215765.1 Parcubacteria group bacterium | reverse complement strand
TCGGGACAGTAGATGTTGAGAGTCTTCTTGCAACGGCTCCGTTACGCCTGACCGTGACATCATTCTGCAACTTTAATTGCAGAGCACCTGGCGCAGAACGGGGATGGTGTATGGAAGAGCCGGGCGAGTTCGTGTATCCAAAAATTCGAACATCTCTCTTGGGAGAAGACAAACCTTAACGCCGCGGGGAGCTTACAAGCTCACGCGGCGTTTTTCTTTAGCGAACTACAACATACTTAATTTTATTGTATGTGCGCAATCATTAATTCTCTTTGTCGATGTCCGATTTGTAATTTGATTACTTCCTTTTCTCGTTTCCCAATAAGCGCTACCGCAAGAGGAGCTTGTGGAGTAATAACTGATATTGTTTTGTCGTTGTCAACGATTTTGATACCGCTGCCGACGGGGAGAATGAAATAAAATTCACGCTTCCCATCTTCGTTAAGCGTTTCGATTAAAGAACCTATTTCGACTTTTTCAGAATCAGGGGAAAAATTTTGATGTATCATATTTTGAAGAGTGCTAAGAGCAAGGCTTTTCTCATATATAGATCTTTGTATCTCTTCGGCAAGTTGACTCATTTGAAATTTTGTAGTATCACTGTGCGACTGCATCGCCCCAGGAGCTTCAATGGCGGCATTTTTGGTTGCTGTAAAACTTTGTTCAGCACTTTTTATCTCCTGTCGAAGTTTTTCTATAACATTTTGTAAAAGCTTTTGTTTAGTCATATGGCTTGGATATCGTCTTTAATGATTGATGAAAGTAATTGTTTCAATGTCATTTTTGTTACTGGTGCCCCCACCAGGATTCGAACCTGGGACCCTCTCCTTAAAAGGGAGCTGCTCTACCAGCTGAGCTATAGGGGCGCAATTGATTTTATATTTTAATTTCTTCTTTGAGTTTTGGCAAGGATTTGTACTCGTCCAACCCCTTGCTTTTTTCGGGCTTTTGTGATAGGGTTATTTCGTTAGTCAGTGGTTCTTGGCGAAGTCCGCTATGGTTTCCGGAGGGTTCCCGAAGGAATTTTATTTAGCAGGACAGAGCGAGAATGGTCTTTCCTGCTAAATAAAATTAACAAAAAAACGTTCTAAATGGCAAAGAAATTATACGTGGGTAATTTGTCCTACAACACGAACGACGCGCAGCTGAAGGATTTTTTTTCCGCGGCTGGCGCCGTTGAAACCGCCACGGTGATCATTGATAAAATGACCGGCCGTTCCAGAGGTTTCGGTTTTGTGGAAATGCCCAACGACGACGAAGCCGACAAGGCGATTGAGACGCTCAACGGAAAAGACCTGGATGGACGCGCTATCGTGGTAAACGAGGCGCGCCCGATGGGTGAAAGAGCTCCTCGCTCCGGCGGTTTCGGCGGAGGCGGCGGAGGACGCGGAGGAAGGAGAGATTTTCATCGCGACTTCTAACGCTCGTTCGTTTCAAATCAAAAATCCCCGAAAGGGGATTTTTGATTGGCCGCACGCCCGTATTTCGTGGCGGGAAACGCTGATATACTTAAGTATATCAGGGATGAGATCCGTCGTTGATTATTTTTTTTCCAGCAGTTTCCGCATTTTTGTTTTGCGGAAATCTTAATATCCCGCGAGAGTTTCCAGTGGGATTTATGCTAAAATTATTAAGCAGTAGGACTATTCAATGAAAAACCGGAAATTTGAAGAACTTTACGGCCGTCTCAATCCGAAACAAAAAGCCGCCGTTGACGCGATTGACGGTCCGGTGATGGTTGTCGCGGGACCGGGAACGGGAAAAACCGAGATTCTGACGCTTCGCATCGCCAATATCCTTCTTAAAACCGACATCGGACCGGCCGGCGTTTTGGCGCTTACCTTCACCGAATCGGGCGCGGTGGCGATGCGCCGGCGTCTCGTGGAAATCATCGGCGCGCCCGCGTACTACGTCAACGTTTCCACTTTTCACGGTTTTTGCAACGGAATCATCCGCGACAATCCCGACGAGTTTCCGAGCGTCGTCGGCGCGAAGAATTTGAATGAAGTGGAACAGATAAAACTTGTTGAAAAAATCGTCGCGGAAAGCGATTTCCAAACGCTCAAGCCGTTCGGCGATCCGTTTTATTACGTCCGTTCCATTTCGGGGGCCATTCAAAAATTAAAGCGCGAAAGCGTAACGCCGGAAAAATTGGCGGAGGTCGTCAAAAAAGAAAGGGAAGAGTTTGAACGAATAGAGGATTTACGCCACGAAAAAGGCGTTTTCGCGGGAAAAATAAAGGGCAAATATCAGGAGCTTTGGAAATATATAGAGCGCAACGGAGAATTGGCGGCGGTTTACGCCGCTTATCGGGAGGCGCTTCAAAAAGATCGCCGCTACGATTACAGCGATATGATTTTGGAAGTTGTCGCCGCTTTTGAAAAAAACCGCGATTTTCTGCTTCGTCTGCAGGAAACGCATCAATATATTCTCGTTGACGAGCATCAGGACACCAACAGCTCCCAGAACCGGATTTTGGAGCTTTTGTGCGGATTTTATCCCAATCCGAATCTTTTTGTCGTTGGTGACGAAAAACAGGCGATTTTCCGCTTTCAGGGCGCGTCGCTGGAGAATTTTCTCTATTTTCAGAAGATTTATCCGGAGGCGGTTATGATAACGCTTAACGAAAATTACCGCTCCACCCAGACGATTCTGGATTCGGCAGGCGGTTTGATCGCCAAGAACCGCGCGCCGGATTTGATAAAATCATCCCGCGAAAATCTCAAAGCCGGCATCGGCGGCGCCGGAGAAATGATTGCCGTCCGCGCTTTTACCGTTTTTGACGCCGAACGCCATTTTTTGGCCGCCGACATCAAAAAGAAAATCAGCGAAGGCGTCAGGCCGGCGGAAATCGCCGTTCTTTACCGCGACAACAAAGATGTTTTTCCGGTCGTTGACGCGCTGGAAAAAGCGAGCGTTCCTTTCGCGATTGAATCGGATCAGAATGTTTTGCGCGACGGCGACGTCAAAAAACTTCTGGCGCTTTTTAACTGCGTCGGCGATTTCGGAAACGACGAAAAACTCATTGAGGCGATGCATGCGGATTTTCTCGGCATCGCGCCGCTGGACGTCTATAAAACCGCCTCAAGCGCTTTTTCCGCCCGCCGGTCGCTTTTTGAACTTATTTCCGACCGCGCCGCTCTTCGGGCGCTGAATCTGGAAAATCCGGAAAAAATTTACGATTTTTACCGCGCGCTCTCCCGCTGGAAAACGGCGGAAAAAAATGAAACGCTCTCGGAATTTTTCGGAAACGTTTTGCGGGAATCCGGACTTTTGGCGAGCATACTTCAAAAACCGGATTGTTTTGACAAGCTGGACAAAATCAACGCTCTTTTCGGCGAGTTGCGTTCGCTTCTTGAAGAAAACGGCGACTGCCGCTTGAGCGATTTTCTCGCTTATCTGAACATTTTGAAAGAATACGGCGTAGTCGTAAAAAGGGGAGCGAAGAGCGGATCTGTTGACGCCGTCCGGCTGATGACGGCCCACGGATCAAAGGGGCTGGAATTTGATTGCGTCTATGTCATAAACGCTTACGACGGCCATTGGGGAAATAAACGGAGGGCGGAACACTTCAAGCTGCCGACCGGACATTTCGGCCTCAATGAAATCCTGTCTTTTGACGCGAACGAAGACGAGCGGCGGCTTTTTTACGTGGCGTTGACGCGGGCGAGGAAAAACCTGACGATCACTTATTCCGAAAGGGGAATTGACGGCCGCGAGCAGCTGCCGTCGCAATTTATTGAAGAGATTGACGACCGCTTCAAATCGGCGGGGCAAGCGCTTGATTTTGAGGAGGGATTTTTAAAAAACAGGGAGATTATTTTTTCCGAAAAGCGTCCCGCCGGCGCCGGTTTGAAAGACAAAGAATTTTTCGGACGGATTTTCGCGGAGCGCGGCCTTTCGGCGACATCCTTTAATAACTACCTGGATTGTCCGCGGAGATATTTTTATCTCAATTTATTGATGATTCCCCGCGGAAAAAACAAACAACAGAATTACGGCACCGCCGTCCATGAGGCGTTGAATCGTTTTTTTAAGGCACGCGATTTCAAGAAAGAATCCCTGCTTGTTTTTTTTGAGGCCGCGTTGAAAAAAGAGCCGCTGGCGAAAAGCGTTTTTGACGAACTGCTGGCGAAAGGGCGCGCGTCTCTCGCCGGTTATTACGATTATTATCGCTTTTCCCGGGGCGACGACGTTCTGACTAAATCCTTGACCGAAGTCGGAATCAAAGGAGTTATTCTCGCGCCGGGAATAATTTTAAACGGCAAGATTGACAGAATAGATCCGACTCCGGACGGCGCAGCGGTCGTAATCGACTATAAAACAAGCAAGCCGAAAAGCCGCAACTTTATTGAGGGAAAAACGAAAGGGGGAACGGGAGATATCAAGCGTCAGCTGATTTTTTATAAAATTCTTCTTGATCGTTACGAAAACGGGAAAACGCGGATGGCAAAGGGAAGAATTGACTTCGTTGAGCCGGACGAAAAAGGACGCTACCGCGCGGAAGAATTTGTCATTACCGACGGCGAAGCGAAAGAGCTTGAGGATCTGATTAAAAAAACGGCCGAAGAAATCAGGGAGTTGAAATTCTGGGATCGCCGTTGCGACGACAAGGAATGCGAATTTTGCGCGCTGAGAGACAGAATATAGAGAGATATAAAGAATTGATTCGTGTAATAATTCCGGTTTCTGGGCGTCATAGGAGAAAAGGCCGAAAAGTTATCCCCAGCGGCATTTTTAAAAAAACGGCCGTTGTGCTATGATAAATACCATTAATAAATACCATTAATAAATACCATTAAAATTAATATTTATGATTAAAAATATCGTTTCATTGGTCGTGTCGCTGAGCATTGCCGCGCCGGTTCTGACGATGGCGCAGGTTCCTTTGCCCGGCGTCGGAGAGCGTCTTCGCGACGCCTCTCAAGAAGTCAATCAGGGGTTGCGAAACGCGCAGGGCATTAGACAGGACGTCCGACAGGGCGTTCGCGATGTCAGACAGAATGTCCGGCAAGAAATCGGCGAAGCGCGGCAAAATGTCCGTGAACAGGCGAAAGAATTGCGGACGCAAGTCATTGAACAATTTCAGGCCAAGCGCGAAGAAGCCAAGGCGTTGATTGAAAAGAAGAGGGAGGATTTCAAAGTGGTCGTTGAGACCAAGCGCGCCGAATTGAAAGATCGCATTCAGGCAAAAAGAGAGGACTTAAAGGAAAGATTGGTGAAAATCAAAGACGAACGGAAAAAACAAATTGTTGAGAGAGTTGATCAGCGTTTGGACGCGTTGAATGAAAACCAGACGACTCATTTTTCCAACGTTTTGGAAAGATTGGAAAAAATTCTTGAAAATATCGGTAATCGCGCCGCGAAAGCGGAAGCGAACGGCCGCGACGTTTCGGCCGCGAAGACGGCGATTTCCGAAGCTAGCGCCGCTATTGCCGCCGCCCGATCGGCGATTGAAACGCAAGCCGGCAAAACCTACGCGGTTGCCGTAAAAGAAGAGGGAACATTACGACTGGATGTCGGCAAGTCCCGCCAGGCGTTGCATGCCGATTTGACCAAAGTTCGACAAGCGGTACAGGCGGCTCGCGATTCCGTGAGAAAAGCCGCCGTCGCTCTGGCGCAGATTCCCAAGGTGGACGAATTAGAGATTGAGACGGCTCCGGCCGCTTCCGAAGAATCGGCTACCTCCACTCAAAGCCAATAATCAAGGTCAAATAATTAAACAAAACGGCATAAGCCGGTCATTAAAACATTAATATGGAAAACACGGAAAATAACATTACTCCCTCCGCCGGCCCCGGACCGGTGAAGAAGGGTTATCTGCTGGCGATTCTCGCCGGCGCGGTGGTCGTTTTAATCGTCGCTTTCTTGTGGCTGCAAAAAACGCAGGCGCCGACGACGCCCGCTCCGTCTTTACCCTCGCAAACGCCTCCGACCGCTCCGCCGTCGACGGCCAAGACAGACACCACTTCCGCCATCAACAGCGACCTTCAAGCTCTTGATGTCAACGATCTGGATAAGGAATTCAAGGCAGTTGACGCCGATATAAGTAATTTATAATCGGCAAGAGCAAAACAAAACGTCCCATTGCGGGACGTTTTGTTTTGCTTCATAATTATTCCACTAATGAACGGCACCATTCAACCGGAAAACGGATTCAAGCCATTAAAGTTTCTTTTTGTTTCTCTTGAAAGTTTGAGCGGAGACATCGCCTGGCATTTGAAGCAGGAGGGCCATTCGGTAAAGGTTTATATAAAATCAAAAAGCGACGCCGACGTCTACGGCGGCTTTTTGGAAAAAGTGGACAATTGGGAATCGCACAAGGACTGGGCTGACGTCATTGTTTTTGACGACGTTGAATTCGGGGAAGCGGCCGAAAAGCTGCGGCGCGCCGGAAAATTGGTTATCGGTGGAAGTGTTTATACCGATAAATTGGAAATGAATCGCGAATTCGGCCAGATGGAACTCAAAAAATACGGCGTTAACATTCTTCCTCAATGGCAGTTTTCCGATTATGAAGAAGCGATTGATTTTATCAGAAAAAATCCGGATCGTTACGTTTTCAAGCCGAGCGGCAACGTCCCTTCGGGCGGGAAGTCGCTTTCTTTCCTCGGAGAAGAAGAAGACGGCAAGGATTTACTGGAATTGCTGGAGCAGAATAAGAACGTTTGGCAGAAAAAAGCCCCTCTTTTTCAGCTTCAAAAATACGTTTCCGGCGTGGAAGTGGCGGTCGGGGCGTTTTTCAACGGCCATGATTTTATTTCGCCGATAAACGTTAATTTTGAACACAAGCGCATTTTTCCCGGCAATATTGGCCCGTTCAGCGGCGAAATGGGCACTTTGATGTTTTGGAGCAAGCCGAACAATCTTTTCGCAATGACGCTGGGAAAAATGGGGCCGGCTTTGGCGGCGGCCGGCTACGTCGGCTACGCCGATATCAACTGCATCGTCAACGGCAAAGGAATTTATCCGCTGGAATTCACGACGCGATTCGGCTATCCGACGATTCAAATCCAGCTGGAGGGAATATTGTCGCCGATCGGGGAATGGTTTTTCAAAATGGCCGCCGGAGAGCCGTTTGAGCTTAAAACCAAGCGCGGATTTCAAATCGGCGTGCGGATTTTAGTTCCGACTTATTTCGCGAGAAAGGACAGGGAAATTATTGAAATGTACCGCGACTTGCCGATTCTTTTCAAAAAAAGCAATCTGGACGGCATCCACATTGAGGACGTGAAAAACGAAAACGGCGTTTGGCGCATCGCCGGAGAGTCAGGCTGTCTTCTGGTCGTTACCGGTTCCGGCGTTACGGTCGGCGAAGCCCGGAACCAGGTTTATTCCAGAATAAAAAATGTAATGGTTCAGAATATGTTTTATCGCACCGACATCGGCGCCGAATGGGAAAACAACAGCGAGAAATTGCATACCTGGGGTTA
>JACRHY010000028.1 GCA_016215765.1 Parcubacteria group bacterium | reverse complement strand
GGGGAGAGGACTCCGTTTCCTGGAGCGAATACGCCACGCGGTGGCGGAATCTGGTTTGCCTTCAGACGGACTGGACCGGCGGAACCGGCACCGCCACCACCACCTGCCCGGCGACCACTTTTGGAAGTCAGTCCAGCATTGACGCTTCCGGCGGCAGTTTAAAATTGACGCAGTAATATTCGGTCGTCGGACGTCCGAATGTTGAAAAGTAAAGTAAAAATATGGAATTAATTCATGTTTTAAATAGGGGAGTTGATAAACGTAAAATTTTTCTTAATGAACAAGATTATTTTCGTTTCATCCACGATTTATTTGAATTTAACGATCAGGAACCGGCTGATATTTCTTCTTATCTTTTCCGAAAACAATATTCGGTCGTCCGACGACCGAATATTGAAAAAAGGGCGGAGAGAAAGCCGAGAAAATTATTGGTTAATTTATTGGCGTTTTGTCTTATGCCTAATCATTATCATTTATTTCTTGCGCCAAAAATAAAAAATGGCGTAGCGCTTTTTATGAAAAAATTAAATGCCGGATATTCAAGATATTTTAATGAAAAATATAAAAGAAGCGGGGCGTTATTTGAAGGAAAGTATAAAAGAATCGCAATAAAAGACGAGGCGCACTTTATTCATTTGCCTTATTATATTCATTGTAACTCCCTTGATTTAATTACGCCGGAATGGAGACGAGGAGAATTAGAGGATTATAAAAAGGCAATAAAATCCGGCTCAATATTTTTAATGATTGCGGTTTTTGGGTTTTCTAATTTGGGGCCGGTATTTTCGGCAACGGAGTTATCCACAATCTTATATTTGACAATTGTTTTATTTCCATTAACATTAATAATGTTAACCACCCCCGCGCCGTCTTCGGACCGTGCGGGGTTTTTGTTGTATGAATAATGAACGAGTTTTTATAATTATTGACGGAAGTAATTTTTATCATCGTTTGAAAGAATTAAAACTGTTTAATCTTTTATCTTTTGATTATGGAAAATTTAGTCAATTTTTACTTGGCAAACGAAACGCTACGGTAAAAAAATATTATATCGGAGCTATTAGAGAAGAGCGGAATAATTTAAAAAGCAAAGAATTAATGCGCGGACAAAGAATTTTGACCGGTAAACTGCAAAAGTACGAATGGGAAATAGAATTTGGCCACATGCTAAAAAATAATGACGCATATCATGAAAAAGGAGTTGATGTTTTAATGGCAGTGGATCTTTTAATCGGCGCTTATGAAAATTTATACGACACGGCAATTTTAATAAGCTCTGATACCGACCTTATACCAGCTCTTGCCAAAGTTCGTTTAATGAAAAAGAAAATAGAATATGTCGGTTTTTCGCACAAACCGTCTTATGGCTTGATTACACATTCTGATATTAGGCGCTTATTAACAGAAAACGATATCAGGCAGTTTTTAGTTGATGAAAAATAAGTTAAAATATTTTAATAATGAAAAAAGTTTTTAAATCCAGCAAAAATATTTTTAAATTCGGAGCAATATTTTTATTTATCGCGGTTTTGGGGTTTTCCAATTTGGGGCCGGGGGTTTTTTGAATAATCAATAAAAAAAGATATAATTCATCTATGACCACCGCGAATATAAAAACCAAAATAGTGCCGATTTTAAAACGTCAAGGAGTAACCAAGGCGGCGCTTTTCGGTTCTGTCGCCCGAGGCGAAGCGAGAAAAAACAGCGACATTGATATTTTGGTAAAACTTGAAAAGGGCAAAAATTTATTTGATTTCGTCGGTTTAAAATTAGATTTGGAAGAAAAACTTGGCAAAAAAGTTGACCTTGTATCTTATGGCGCCATTAAACCTCGCTTGAAGAAGATAATCTTAAGAGATGAAAAGGTGATTTATGAAAAAAGATCCTAAAATTTTATTACTTGATGTTTTAGATAGCATTGAAAGCATTGAAGAATACACGAAAAATATTTCCAAAAATAAATTTTTTGACACGCCTCAAACACAAGACGCGGTTTTCAGAAGAATAGAAATTATTGGAGAAGCGGTGAAAGGCCTGCCGATTTCATTCAGAAACAAACATCCGGATATTCCGTGGAAGAAAATCGCCGGCACTCGCGATACGCTTATTCATGATTATTCCGGCGTTGATATTGATTTAGTCTGGGGAATTGTAAAAACAAGTGTTCCTATTTTAAAAAAGCAGATTTCGGAATTGCTAAAAAATTTAGAACAATAACTCAATAATGAAATTTTTTAGGGGAAAATCAAAAACATTTTTGAAATTTTTGAAACCGGCGGCGATAATTTTTTTTATCGCGGTTTTGGGGTTTTCCAATTTGGGGCCGGTGGTTTTGAATTATTTCGGCGCGGAGAAATTAGCGCAGAATCTGAAAGTCAAAGAAGCGCAGGCGGCGACTTATACCATCCAAACCGGCACTTATGTCGGCAACGGCACAGCCAAAGCTATCACCGGTCTCGGGTTCGCGCCGCAAGCGGTAATCATCAAACCGGACACCACTGCCGGCGTGGGCGCTCTCTTGAAAACCACGGCTATGCCCGCGCCCAATGTCGCCTACCTTGGCGCCGCCACCGCTGACCTTACCACTGGCATCACTTTGAACGCCGACGGCTTTACGGTTGACGGCGCCAATACCAATACGGCAAGCATTGTCCATACCTGGATAGCGTTTACCGGTTCTGATTGCAGCGCCAGCGGCGTTTTCTGTGTCGGCTCGTATCAGGGAACGGCCGCGGCCAAAGCCGTTACCACCGGTTTTCAGCCGAATCTTGTGATGGTGAAGCCGGCCACCGCCGTTGCTCCCAGCTGGCGGTCTTCTTCCATGGCAACCAATGTCGGCCAGTATTTCGCCGCCACCACCCAGGACACCACCGGCGTTCTTTTTACCACGCTTGACGCCACCGGTTTTACGGTCGGCGCCACCAACAGCCCGACCGGCGCAACCGTCTATTTCCTCGCTTTCAAAGCGGTAGCAAACTCAATCGCGGTCGGCACTTATACCGGCAATGCCACGGACAATACCAATATCGCGGTTTCCGGCTTCAGCGCCGCGCCCAACTTTGTCTTTCTCAAAAACGCCAACGCGGCCACCGCTGTCTCGGCGATGTACAATGTCTCGGAATCATACGGCGACACCTCCAATTATTTTACCGACACCGCCAACTTAGCTGACTCTATTCAGGTCTTGCAATCAACCGGTTTTCAGGTGGGAACAAATTCCACTGCCAATGGTTCTGGTAATGCGATTTTTTACGCGGCTTTCGGCGGAGCGGCCGCCAAGTCGTCCGGTTCCGGCACCTTCAAAATGGCGACCGGCTCATATACCGGCACAGCGCAAGTATTGACTGTTGATAATCTTAGTTTCAAGCCCGACCTCGTCATCATCAAGGGCGGCTCCACTGCCGGCGTCTTCAGGACCTCCATGATGGGCGGCGATTCCACCGCCTATCTTGATTCAGCTACGGCTAATATTACCGGCGCCATCACCGCCTTGAACCCCGACGGTTTTACCGTGGGTATCAGTACCGCGGTCAACACTAACGCCGTTGTCTATTACTGGACAGCGTACGGCAACGCATTTAACCCGGACAATAACTCCGGTTCCGCGGACTTTGTCATCGGCGCGTATTACGGAAATGGAGTCGCCGCCGCCAGAAGCGTCAGCCGCATGCCTTTTCAGCCGAATCTTTTGTCCATTAAATCCGCCAGCGCTATCGGCGGCGTTTTCAAGACATCGGCGCATACGGGAACCATATCAAGCTTTTATTCCGCCACTGCCGACGCGGCTTCGGGTCAAATTAGTTCCCTTGACGCCAACGGCTTTACTCTGGGAACCACGGTTACCAATACGAACGTTTCAGCCACCACTATTTGGTATTTCGGCTTCAAATCAGGAACCAATTTCACGGTCAACAGTTACACCGGTACCGGCGCCAGCCAAAATATCACCACCGTCGGATTCCAGCCGGACAATATCTGGGTGAAAAGAACGACAGCTGTTCAAGGCGTGACGCGCACGAGCGCTATGGCCGCTGACAGCGCTCTGCCTTTTATCGCGGCTGGCACAATAACGAGCGCCATTACCGGCATCATCTCCACCGGCTTTACGGTCTTGACCGCCACGGAAACCAACGTTTCGGCAGGGAGTTATTGGTATGCAGCGTGGAAGGCGACAGTCGGCGGAGCGCCGGTTCCAGACGCTACATCAGTAACTTATATCGTTGGCGGCGACGGCGGACGAAGCGGGGATTCCATTACCATTACCGGAACGAATTTCGGAACGGTTACGGACGGCAGTCAGGCGAATTGCGCGGGCGCTTCGGGAACCGGTTGTATAAATTTTATTGTCGGCGGCAGCGCCACGGTAGCTGATGTTGATATTGCTAATGGCGCTTGGACAAACACCCAAATCATTTTTACGGTTTCTTCAACTTTGGCTTCTAACGGCGGCGTTGCTTCGCTTCAGGTGGTGGCGGCTTCGCAATCCGACGCCACGCCTTTGACTTTTTATATTTATCCGCGTATCTCCGGCATTATTGACGACTTTGGCGGAGTTAATGATACGGCGCGAGAATATGACGATACGGACGATCCGGCTAACAATTCAACCACCGACTTGCGAGACGGTGAAATACAGATCAACGGGGATCACTTCGATTCCGCGGGAAGCGTGACAATTTTAGGGCAAAGCGCGCCATCAGTGACGATAGCGACGCGATGCGGCGGCAGTTCATATACGTCAACCTGTATTACCGTAAAAGCTAACACGACTATTGGAGACGGAGCCGGAGGGGCGGGCGACTATGTGGGAAATGTCATCGTAACGCGCACATCGGACAGCAAGGGTCATAGCTATGCCGGATTTCGCGTGCTTCCGAGGATTACCGGATTTACGCCGTCTTCCGAAGCGGAGGGACAGCCGGTAACTGTGAACGGAAATCATTTTTGTCAAAACGCGGGAGCATGTCCGGGAGTATTTGACGCAAATAATAAAGTAACTTTTTACAATAACGTTGACGCCACTGCCTTTACCAGTTGGAGTAATACCGCGATGGGAACTGCAGTCCCGACGGGCGCCGTATCGGGGAATGTCATTTTGAAATCAAACAGTTATGATTCAAACGGGAAAAGTTTTACCGTGCTTTCCAGCACGCCAAACGATCCCGATCTGTCCACTCCTCCCGAGCGTCAATTTAAGAACTCCGGCCTTACGCAGAGTATTTCTGTCGGCGGGGTGGCTTCCGCGACGCCGATTTATCTTGCGATAACTATGTCGTCGGGATTATCTACCGGCACACTCTATCCGCAAATTGAATATAAAGCGATCGGAACCTCATTCGCGTGCACAGGTGGCGGCGGCGCGCCGGGCGCAAACAATTGTTCGGCCACCGCGGAAGGAACCGGTAAGGCGGCTCCGGGGCCTTGGGATTGTTCTGTTTCAGCAAACGGCTGCGCCATATCCATAACTCCTTCCGATGGGGATTATCACTGGCAGGCGCGAGTATGCCGCAATAACGGTGTGGGAACGCATACCAATACCTGCGGAGGCACGGGAGATTATGCCAGTAACTGGGTTTCTTTCGGAGGCAACGGCGATCCGAACGGCGTTGATTTCAAGATGGACACCGCCGTGCCAGTTATAACATTTAGCCCCACCAATACATGCGCGGGCGGACAAAGCGAGCTTGCGACGAACGGCATAAAGATAAGCTGGACGTTTAATCCGACGTCCGATTTGGCCGACGGACAGGTGGAATACAGTGTTAATGCGGATTTATCGGGAAGCGCCAGCGCTCCGGTGCCGGCGGCCGGAGTCAACACATCGCACGCAATCACTTTATCCAATCTAAATTCCGGAACCACGTATTACTACAAAGCGAAGTCAAAAGATATCGCGGGGAATTCCGCTTCAAATCCGTCAGCGCAACCGTTCTGTTCTTTTTCGACAACCTCGGTTACCCAACCGGCGAAAACAACGCGATTTCACGTGATGGGAACGACAACGGCCATTACCAACGCCAATCCCGGCTCATATTCGTTTACGGCCACCACAACGGAGTTAAGTCCGTCAATGAAAAGCTCTTTTATGGTTCTCGCCGGAATTTACGAAACAACCGTTATTTCTCCTCAAGTAATCGTGCAATATGAATCAGAGTCGCCCATTACATACGCGCTTCCCGGTACTTCTTCGGGGACTTTAAGAAGCTACTTTCAAATTCTTCACCGCGTAAATACCGTTAATACGACGTCAACAAACACGCTTACGGTAACGCCGAATACTTCCACATCCGTTTATATAAATTCCGCCGATCTTATTATGACATATGGGTATACGCCATAGGAATTAGAAGTTAGAAAATAGCGAGTAGGCAGTAGGGCAGAATTCAGAATTTAGCGAGTAGAAAAATGAACCAAATCATTCAAAAACTGAAAACCTTTTTTGAGAATAAAAAGATCGTTATCGCGGGCGCGGTTTTGTTGATTTTAGCGCTTCTGGTTTGGTTATTCATGCCAGATATATTTGAAAAGGCGCGCATTGACTTGCAGGGCGGGAGGGTAATCAACGAGCAACTCGTGGTGCCGGAGACGAAAGAATTTGTCGCCCTGGAAGGAACAACCGTTTATCAAAGTCAGATTCAGGTGCCGCTCAATCCAAAAAACAACGCGGAAAAAATTATTGTTCCCAAAGCCGCGCTTACAGTAAAGGGAGGATACGCGCTCGCCGCCCCAGAGGCCATTCTCTGGTCTCCCGACTCAAAGCCGGTTTTTATAAAATCTTTGGGCGCCGTAACGCTTGACGGAAAATCAAGCCAGTGGCAACTTGCTTTTTCATCTAAAACAAAGCCGCAAAAAGGTTATGAGATTGTTATTCAAGAAAATCTGATTGTCTCTAAAAAAGAGGTTGATTCCGGGGCGATTGGCGCCGATTTCCCCAAGAATTGGTTTGATTCCGATGGCGCGGTAAAATCTCTCCAAGCGTTGCCGCAATTCTCCGAGGCCACCATATCAGCCATTAATTTCTTCTATAATCACGACGCGAAACGCTGGCGTTACGGAATCGCAACTTCTATAGGGAGCACGTCAATTGCCGTGGAATAAATTATTAAGCAGTAGGTCTAATGAAAAAGAAAATATTGATTGTCGCCCCCATCGTTATTTTTATTTTGGTTTTCATAAACTATGCTTTTGCTGTTGATCAGATCAAATCCACCGACACGTTCATCACGTCGGGCGACGGCGCCGTCTCTTCCGCGACGAGCACGTCGTTCACGCTCTACATCGGCGACAATCTTTCCGGCGTAACCAATCCGATCAAGTCGGTTTATTTTGCGATTTCCGGAGTTTATACCGGAAACAGCGGGACTTTGAAACTGGATATTAACGGCGACGCTTCCACCGCCAAAACCTTTACCCTGCCCGACGTCGGTTCCACTCCCACGCCTTTTGAAATAATGTATAAAGACGACACCAATAAAATCAACCCCGCTTCCGCCGGAAGCTACGCTTATACTTTGAATACGACGCCGACGAACGTCACCGTTTACGGCTTGGGAGCGAAGATGACGGAGACGCATCGGTATAAGCCGCCTGCTTGCGGCGGGGCGTATCCGGCGACTGGCGAGCTGATTTCAAGGATTTTTGATACCGGCACCGATGGCGCGGCTTATAATTCCGTAATGTGGAAAGGGGCATTGGGCGGACCGAGTCAAAATCAGGGAAAGGCGCGGCTCAAAATCGCCACTTCGGACAGCGATGGGGGGCCGTGGAATTACCGCGGGCCGGAAACGACTTGCTCCACGAACACGACCAGCGATTCCGACTGGTATGTTGCCGCCGCCGACACGCCGGTTGAAGTCGGCTGTTATTCGTATCATAACAACAAGAGGTATTTTCGCTATCAGATTCAGATTTGCTCTTCAAGCGATTGTTCAACGGGCGGCGAGTACACGCCGCAGGTTGACGACGTAATTATTAGCTGGTCGCCGTAGAAATAGAATTTAGGATTTAGAATATAGAATTTAGGATATGAATAATGAACTAAAATCGTTCAAGGATTTAAAGGTTTGGCAGAAAGCCGCTGATTTAGCCACTTTGGTTTATAAAACAACTGAAAAATTTCCGCGCTCGGAACTTTATGGGATTACTAATCAGATGAGACGGGCGGCTGTTTCAATTAGTTCTAACCTTGCAGAAGGATTTAAAAGAATTTATCCAAGAGAAAAGTCGCAATTTTATAATATTGCTTATAGCTCAATCTCTGAATTGGAAAGTCAAGTTGAAATTTCGAAAAAACTTGGTTTTTTATCAGAAAATGATTATCAAAAATTACTCTTAGCTGTTACAGAAGTTTCTAAAATGACCGACGGTTTAATAAAATCCCTAAATTCTAAATCCTATATTCTAAATTCCAGTCGCGGCTTTTCTCTTTTGGAGCTTCTGATTTACGTCGCGGTGCTGGCGATCGTGACGGTTATAGTCAGCGGTTTTTTCCTCGCCATTAACAAGGGGAGGGGGCAGGTGGACGCCCGGACGGAGGTCAACCAAAACATCCGTTTTGCCTTGAGCGCGATTGAACGCGACTTGTCCGCGGCTTCCTCGGTGACGGTTCCGGCAACGACCGGCGCCACTTCTTCCGTTCTGACTTTGATAAGCGGCGGGAACACCGTCACTTACGCCACGACGACTCTGAATCGGCTTCAGCGGACGGTCAACTCTCTTTCCGAGGTTATCGTTTCCGAGAGAGTGAAAATTGATTCCTTGAGTTTTGTCCGGCTGGAAAACACCAGCAATGCGCTCGGCAAGACGTTCGTCAGCGTGGAAACCGGATTGGGAGTCAGCTATGACAGCGAAAGTCCCGATCAGCAGTATTCGGCGGCCAGAAAAACGACGATGTCGTTAAGATAGAATCTGGAATCTGGAATCTGGAATTTGGAATATTATGGAAAATAACAAGAAAATAAAAAATTTTACCGATCTAGAAGTTTGGCAAGAGGCGCATACATTAGTTTTATGGGTTTATCGACTGACGAGGAGTTTTCCCAAAGAAGAAGTTTTTGGGTTGACTTCACAAATGAGACGAGCGGCCGTATCTATAACTTCAAATATCGCCGAGGGATTTTCCAGGCATTCTTATAAGGAAAAAGCTCTTTTTTACTCAATGGCGCGCGGGTCATTGACCGAGCTGCAAAATCAATTACTAATTGCCAAAGACGCAGAATACGTCAGCAAAGGCGATTTTAGCGCAATAGCAAATCAATCGGTCGCTGTTCATAAATTATTAAACGCTTTCATTAGAATCGCTAAATCGCTAAATTTCAAATCTCGGATTTTACTAGATTCCAGATTCCAGATTCCAGATTCCATTAGCGGAGCCGCCACTCTGCCGACCATTATCGTTTTGGCCATTTTGATTTTGATTGTCGGCGCGGGCATCACGGCGAGCGCCCTTTCGGAGAGTTTTATTTCTCTGGGACAAAAAAAATCGTCCGAGGCGCTGATTTTCGCGGAAGCCGGAGCGCGGGACGCGTTCGTGCGCATCGCCCGCGACAAAAAATACGCCTGCGCGACGACCGACTGCTACCAGATTGATTTTGTTTCCGGCGGATGCGCCAGCGGCGACGGTTGTGCTAAAATATCGGTAAGTTCCGGAGTCGGTTCGGATGCCGATCCGAAAGTCGTCACGTCAAAGGGGATTTCCGGCAGCAGCGTCCGGGAACTGCAAGTATCGGTTATTTTAGACGCTTCCCTCTACGGCCGGATAGCGACGACGACATGGCAGGAACTTTGATTAGAATTTAGCGAGCCTGCTTGTCGGCAGGCAGGCAGGCGGAGGGGAGAAGACAGAATTTTAACGACAATGGATTTATTAAAACTATTTACGCGAGAAGAGCCGGTGGCGGGGCTGGAAATAGGCGATGATTTTATCAGAGTCGCTCTTTTAAGCGTTGACAAAAAAGACAGTTCCATCATTAAAGCGGAAGCCGTCGGCGAAGCGGCTTTGCCGGAAGGCATTGTTTTCGGCGGTCAAGTGAACGACGGCGCGGCGCTGGCTAGGGCCTTGGGCGGACTGCTTAAGGGATTAAAAAAAACAATCAGTTACGCGACCGTTTCCGTTTCGTCGGCCGACGTTTACAATAAAATTTTCATTTTTCCGAAAAGCGTCAGCGGCGAAAGATTGGAGGAGAGCATGAAGCTGACCGTCGGATTTTCCCTGCCGATGAGCGCCGACGAAGTTTATCTTGATTGGGAAAAAACAGGCGACGATTCTCAGAGTGAAATTTTTCTGGCGGAAGCCAGAAAGACGAACATTGACGGCTATCTGGCCGCTTTGCACGCCGCCGATTTGAAAGCGGTGGCCGTGGAATTTTATCCGATGAGTTTGTCGCGGGTCGTTGATTGCCGCGCCGGAGAAACGATTTTAATCGTCAAGCCGGAAAAATCCGGAACCGGCTTCGCGATCGTGAAAGACCGCTCTGTCCGATTCGGTCGTTTTGTTCCTTATAATCGCGAAAAGCCGGAGGATTTAGCCGAAGAAGCGAGAAAAATCGTTGATTTTTACGAATCCAACGCTCCCAATTTTCAGCGGGAGCCGGAAAGGGGAGAGGTCGTTTCCGGGGCGGCGATTATCGGCGACGGAAAAGAAATTGAAGAAGCGGCGCGGCGGATAAGCGAAAGATTGTCTTTTCCGGCGGAAAAGGCGCGCCTGATTCCGCGTTTGGCGCAAATGCCGGATTTTCAAGACGGCAGTCGGTGGCTGGTTGTCGCGGGAGCGGCGTTTCGCGGATTGCTTCCCCGCTCCGACGACACTTTAATCAGTTTGATGCCCATCGGCACCGAGGAGGCCTATGAATATCACCGCGCCGCCGCCTTTTCGGAATTCGTGTCCAATGTCGTTGTCGGAGTATCTGCGCTCATCGCGGCCGCTTTTCTCGGTGTTTGGCTGATGATGACTTCCATTCAGAGCGGCCTCACCGAAAGAATCGGCCGTCTGGAGGCGGTTCCTCTTCCCCAAAGCGATCTGGAGTTGCGGGAGCGCGCGGAAAAACTCAATGCTTTGACGGGACCGCTGGCAGTTTTGTCGGCGCGATCGCCGAAGTGGTCTATTTTTCTGAAAGAGTTAAGAAAAACCGCGTTGCCCGGAATCAGCATAACGAACATCGCCGTTTCTTCTCCGACGGAGTCCATCGGCGTCAGCGGCGTTGCCGCCAATCGCGGAGAGTTGAACGCTTTTAAGAAAACGCTGGAAAATTCCGGATTTTTCTCCGATATCGCGATGCCGTTGACCAATTTGGAGCAAAGAGAAAAAATAAGCTTTTCCGTTTCTTTTCGCCTCAAAGATCAAAATTCCATTTATGATATTCAATAGAAAAAAAATCTTTATAATTATTCTGAGAAATTTTTTAAAAGCGCTTTTCGCGGCCGCGGCCGCTTTCGCCGTCGCTTTTTTTCTCGGAGAACAAATCGTCAAGTCCGGAAATTCCGTCGTTGAACAGCAGACGCTTCTTTTTATTCTGGAAAAAAGGACAGACGTCCTTTCTCAAATGAGGCGGGATTTTGAAATCATCGGAAACGCCGACGAAACGATAAACCAAGCCGTTCCATCGGCCGAAAATATTCTTAATTTCGTCGCGGCGTTGGAAAGTTTGGGAGTGAGGTCGGGCGTTTCCCAGTCGTTTCGTTTCGGAACGCCGACGCCGATCCCCGGCGATTTTCAGGAAATCGGTTACGATTTATCGGTAGCCGCCAGCTTACCCGCCATGATCGCTTATTTTGAAAATTTTGAAAAACTTCCTTATTTTACGGATATCGCCGGTTTTTCCGTTTCTTCGGTCGGCGGCGTGGAATCGGCGGGGACGGCGCAGATTAAAAGCAAGGTTTATGTTAGATAAAATAATCAATAAATTAAAAGAACCGGCGGTCAAAAAGACGATCTACCCGATTTTAAGCGGGATTATCGCCGTTTTCATCGTTTCCGTTTTCGCTTACGCCGTCTGGTTTTTATCCTTCAACGTCAACCGGATATTCAAGCCGATTGACAAACTGGCGGAGAGCCGGATGGCGAAGGTTGACAAAGAAAGCTTCAATGTCGTCGCCAAAAAACTCGGCTTTTCTCTTTTGGAATAGGAACTCGCGCTCCTAAGCGTCAAAGCAAAAACGTTTCGCGCTCAACGACCTCGGTCTCTCTAGAGAGACCGAGGGTCGTCCGGATTCTCTTCTTGAGCCGTAGCGTCAAAACCGCCCGGTCTCACCAATGATACCAAGCAATCCGTTGATACCAAGCATTCCGTTGATACCAAGCAATCCAGCCGAACTTTCTTTTTGGATTGCAGCGTCAAAACCGCCCGGTCTCATCAATGATACCAAGCAATCCGTTGATACCAAGCAATCCGTTGATACCAAGCATTCCGTTGATACCGCGCCATCCGTCCGGACTTTCTCTTTGGATTGCAGCGTCAAAACTGCTCGGTCTCTCCAATGATACCAAGCAATCCGTTGATACCAAGCAATCCGTCCGGACTTTCTTTTTGGATTGCAGCGTCAAAACCACGCGGTCTCTCTAGAGAGACCAAGGAATAATCTCGCGAATACTAATCGCGGATACTAAATCTCGAGCCGGCTTTTAAACTTGGCCGGCTTTTAAACTTGATTTTGTTTGAATTCCGCTCTCCTAATCAAATTTCACTTTCAGCTTCTTGGCCATCCGCTTATCCACTTTCGGCAGGCGGATGGTGAGAACGCCGTTTTTGAAAATGGCGGTTGATTGATCGGCGTCTATTTCCTGCGGCAGGATAATGGAGCGGGAGAATCTTCCCCAGTAACACTCCTGATAGAAATAGTCCTCTTCTTTCACCGTTTCGGAGCGTTCCCGCTTGCCTTTAATGGTTACCGATTCATTGGTAATGGCAATGTCCAAATTTTCCGGGCTGACGCCGGCTATCGTTGATTGAATCACGATTTCCGTCGGTGTCTGATAGACGTCTATCGTCAACTGGCCCTCGGATTCCTCAAACATTTCCGCTTCTTTGTCTTCCTCCTTCGGTTTTTTCGCCATAACCGGCTCCGTCGTTTTCTTGGCCGTTTTGACCGGCGCGGCGGCGTCTTCGCCATCGTCTTCAGCGGCATCGGTTTTTACGGCGACGGGCGCTTCCCGCGTCTCTTCTTTTCCGATTAAATCCTGAAAAAATTTTTTCGCTTTGTCGTCCATAATTTGATTAATTTTTAATTGTTCCAATTATAGCATATTTCACCCGCAATTTGCAGTTTGTTTAAATCTGCGACTCCGGTTCCGGACGCTTCAGTTTTTCAAAGTCGCTTAGAACGAAAAAGGCGATGAGGATCAGGAAAATCGTCGGATAAATTAATTCGCCTCTGTTGAATTTCAAAATCAGGTAATTGAAAGCGGCATGGACGGCAGTGGCGGCGATAATGCCCCACGTTAAAAGGCCGAATGCCGCGCCGCGGGCTTTCGCCATTCCGCGCGCCCAATAATAACCGACAATGCCCGAACTTAAAGTGTGAAGAAGGGTGGCGCCGACAAACCGCAAGCTCGTCGTTTCCAAGACGCTTTCAAGATAGGCCTGCTGGCCGGCGGCGGTGGTGGCCGCGCCGGAAATGGCGAAGATGTTTTCCACGGCGGCAAATCCCATCGCGGCGGTTATCATATAAATCATCGCGTCCACCGGTTCGTCAAAAAAACGGCTTTTGCGCACTGTCAGATAAGCGGCGGAAAATTTGATTATTTCTTCAATGCCCGCCATCACGAAGAGATAAAGCGGACCGTAAGCGATGACGCCGAAAGCGGCGGAAAAATTTTCAAAAGCGACCTGCAAACCGAAGGCGATGACGGTCATTGAGGCGCCCATCAGGAAGGCGAGGATGAGCAGGCGCTTCGGTTCGGGATGGCGGTAATCCTCGCGCAAATAGAAAATCAGCCAAGTGAAGCTGGGGAGGAGGGAAATAATGATCGTAATCGTTACCATTTTTCAATCATTAACATCCGCCTTTCATTTCCGGCGGGCCCCGCCTCTGGCGGGGCGGCCGCGGCGGTTCCGTAAATTTCTTCGGTGATGAACGGCATAAAGGGATGAAGCATTTTCAGCGATTCATTAAGAACAAAAGAGAGGGTTGCCGCGGCGCTTTCCCGTTTCGCGGGGTCCTCCATTTGTTTTTTTGATTCTTCAATGTATCGGTCGCAGAAAGAATGCCAGAAAAAATCGTAAATATCGCGAAGGGCTTTGCCGAATTCAAGCGCCCCGATATTTTTTTCCGCAGTTTTTTTGACTCGCGTCAGTTCTTTCAAAATTTTTTTATCCGCCGCCGTCGCGCCGCGGGGTCTGAAGCCGTCCGATTTTTTTTCAACTTTCTGAGGCGAAGCCGTCTGATTGGCGGCGACGAACCGGCTCGCGTTCCATAATTTATTGGCGAATTTTTTTCCGGCGATAACGGCCGCTTCGTCCCAGCGGATATCTTGGTTTCCCGTCGCCTGCCAGATGATTCCGAAACGGACGGCGTCGGCGCCGTAAGAATCAATGAGCGAAAGGGGGTCAATGCCGGTGCCGAGCGACTTTGACATTCTTTTTCCTTCCTTTGTCAGGATCGTTCCGTGAATCAACACTTTTTTAAACGGTTCTTTATCCATAAATTCGCGTCCGGAAAAAATCATTCTTGCCACCCACAAGTTGATGATGTCCCGCGCCGTCACCAGAACGTCACTTGGGTAGAATTTTCGAACGTCGGCGGGCGATAAACCGGCAAATGGCCAGAGAGCGGAAGAAAACCAGGTATCCAATACGTCGGCCGATTGTTCCATGTCGCAGTTTTTGCAAAAAGGACATTGTCTCGGTTTTTTGACAGAAACCGCGAATTTTTCAGCCGTAGAATTTTCATTTTGTTTGGAAATTGGTCCGCCGGCTGGCGGATGATCATTGGAAATTTCCGTTTGGTTCTGCGCGCAGAACCAAACGGGAAGTCGCTGTCCCCACCAAATCTGGCGCGAGACGCACCAGTCCTTCACGTTGCCAAGCCAGTCAAGATACGGTTTCTCAAAATTTTTCGGATAAATTTTCGTCTTTCCCGATTTAACGGCGCCGATGGCCGTTTTAGCCAATCCTCCCATTTTTGAAAACCACTGCTTGCTTAAAATCGGTTCCAGCCGCGATCCGCAGCGATAGCACAAACTGACGTTGTGAACGTAATCTTCCGCGCTTTCAATCAGGTTAAGATCCCCCAGTTTTTTCAAAACGATTTCGCGGCATTCCGGCGGTTTAAGACCGTCGCAGACGCCGGCGTTTTGCATCCGGCCGCGTTCGTCTATTATCTGGTGAAAGGGCAGGGAGTGGCGGGAGGCGATTTCCGCGTCTAAAAGGTCGTGAGCCGGCGTCACCTTGACCGCGCCGGTGCCGAAATCGGCGTCAATCGCCGCGTCGGCGATGACGGGAATTTCGCGGTTTTGAATCGGCAGAACGGCCGTTTTGCCGATGACGTTTTTATAACGGGCGTCTTTCGGATTGACGGCCACGGCGGCGTCGCCGAGCATCGTTTCCGGCCGCGTGGTCGCCACGATGATTTCGCCGCCGTCTTTGAGCGGGTATTTCAGTCGCCACAATTTCCCTTTTTCTTCGCGATACTCTATCTCCAGATCGGACAAACTTGTCCGGCAGCGCGGGCACCAATTGACGACGCGTTCGCCGCGGTAAATCAGCCCTTTGCGGTGGTAATGGACGAAAGCCGCCTGAACTTCTCTCGCGTATTTTTCATCCATCGTGAAACGGGCGCGCGACCAGTCGCAGGAAGCGCCCAATTTTTTAAGCTGATCAAGGATGACGCCGCCGTATTTTTCCCGCCATTTCCATATTTCCCCGACGAATTTTTCCCGTCCCAAATCAAAGCGGCTGATATTTTGTTTGCGCAATTCTTTTTCCACGACGTTTTGCGCGGCGATTCCGGCGTGGTCGGTGCCCGGCAGCCAGGCGGCTTTATATCCTCTCATCCGGTGATAACGGACGAGGATGTCTTCAATCGTCGCGTTAAGGGCGTGGCCCATATGCAGGGAGCCGGTGATGTTGGGAGGAGGCAGAATAACGGTATAGCGTTTCGCTTTTTTCGGATAAATTTTCGGCGGTAATTTATCGGGATTGAAATATCCCGATTTCAGCCAGAGCCCGTATATTTTTTCTTCCGTCGTTTTCGGGTCGTAGGCGCCGCCGACTTTTTCCGGTTTTTCCATATCCATCGTATTTTATTACGGAAAGGCGTTTCTTGCCAAGAATCAGACGCAAATCGCAGATATTATAAAAAGCGGGCCGGCGGCTTGAAAATCGATCCGGTTTGAGTTATAACAAAACCAGCTTTTTTTGAAAGGAGGGCGAATGATTCATTGGGGATCTTTCGTACGGAACGGCCGCAAAATCAAGGTTTATCACACCCATTACAACGGCGGGCGCAATCAGGTATTCGGCCGCGACGAGTGGTGTGTGATCATTCTGGATAAAAACGGCAGTCCGGTTGATGAGATTTTCTTCCCGTTTATTTCCGGATTGTCGGCGCCGTCGCCGGACGACGTGCGTGATTTGTGGGCGAAAGTCCTCTCCCTTTTTGATAGGGATTCAATCGCCGTCAAAGTCGAAGGAGGGGCGCGATGAAGGTGTGGGACGACAGAATAATTAAGGGCTTTCGCGTGACGGTGTTCTATCCGACCTCGCGTTCGCGCGAGGAACTGCTGTGGCGCGTCGTCGTTTCCAAAGACGGACGGCAGGTGCACCAGATCGTTATTCCCATCATGATCAATTACTCCGACAAGCCGCACGAAGAGGACATCTGGAATCTGGAAGCGCGGCTTGACGAGCTTCTGCCGCCGCTCCTGACTTTGAAGTGATTGGTAAATCCTTTCCGTTTTGTTTTTGCCTTATTTTCATCCCGCCTTAATGGCGGTTTTTTTTATTCTTTTTCCGCGTTCTCGGAATCATTTAGAAAGAAGTCGTTCGGCTGAGCTCACGACCTAAGCCGTTGAGCTGGCGACGAGGCGGCGCTTCCGGCCGCGGAGAAAACCAACGTAAGCGGCGACGGCGATCATCGCCGCGTTGTCGGTGCAGTACTTGAAAGAAGGGACGATGAAGCGGCAATCGGTCAGTTCTTTCTTGACCGCTTTCCGGAGGGCGTCGCGAAGGGCTTTGTTGGCGGCGACGCCGCCGGAAAGCGTTACGGTTTTTGCTTTGAATTCCTTGGCGGCGCGGATGGTTTTCGCGACTAAAACGTCAACGGCGGCTTTTGGAAAGAAGCGGCGACATCGGCTTTTGCCTCGGTGTTTTTGCCGGTCTCCGGATGGTCTCGTAAATAATAAAGAACGGCGGTTTTCAGGCCGGAAAAGCTGAAATTATAGTTTTTTTGGTTAAGCATCGGGCGGGGAAAAATAACCGCGTCGGGATTTCCCGCGGCGGCGATTTTGGCGATTTCCGGACCGCCAGGGTACGGCAGGCCGAGAAGCCGCGCGGTTTTGTCAAAGGCCTCGCCGGCGGCGTCGTCCAGCGTTTCGCCCAGCTTTTTGACGCGGACGAGGTCTCGCATCAAAAAAAGCGTCGTGTGTCCGCCGCTCGCGACCAGGGAAATCGCCGGAAATAATTTTTTGGAATTTGGAATTTGGAATTTGGAATTTACTCTTTTTTGCTGAAGTAAAAAAGAGTAGAGGTGCCCCTCCAGATGGCTTGCGCCGATTATTTTAGTTCGCAGTTTGCGGTTTGCAGTTTGTAGTTTTTTATGTATTTCTTTCGCGAAGTTTATGCCCGTCCACAGAGCCGGCTCAAGGCCGGGAGCGACGGTGACGGCAATTATATCAATAGAATTTAGAATATAGAATTTAGAATCTAGGATTTTATTGAAAAGAATTGGTAAATTTTTGAGATGCTCGCGTTTGGCGAGATTGGGAACGACGCCGCCGAAAGGGCGATGGACGGCGATCTGCGAAGCCACCAAAGAATTTAGAATATAGAATTTAGGATTTAGAAGCCCGCCCTTCGCTTCAACTAAAGCGATGGCGGTTTCGTCGCAGGATGTTTCAATGGCGAGAATGTTCATGTGTGGTCCCACCGGGATTTGAACCCGGGTTTTATCCGTGAAAGGGATACGTCCTGGACCGGACTAGACGATAGGACCGAAAAACGGGGAAGAACGCAATCAATTTAATGAAATAAAAACGAATTGGCAAGCCGCAAGGGGAAGAATTTAGGAAGTGGAGAGATTTGAGCGGTTACGACGAACGATCAACGGCGGGCGACTAACGATCGGCCATCGATAAAAAGCCCGGTTCTACGAATAGAACCGGGAGAAAATATATTCCGGCCAAATTAAATTCCATCCTATGTCCAGGTTCAGATAGATATTGACCACTTAGGTTTGTAGGGTAATAACATCTTTTGTCGGCAATCGACCAGTTTGCCATTTTCGATAATAGGCTTCAGGAGTCAAATAATTCAACGATTCATGAGGCCGTATTCTATT
>JACRHY010000029.1 GCA_016215765.1 Parcubacteria group bacterium | reverse complement strand
GGCGGGACAAGCGAAAATTTATGAAAACTCGCCTTAAAAACAAAAAATATTCCGTCGGCATTGACATCGGCGGGACGAAAATCCTGGCCGTTCTTTTTGACGGACGGAAAGCCGTTCGGAAGAAAATTGTTTTGACGCCGAAAAATCGGAAAAAATTCGTTTCAGCGCTTTTGGGCGTCGCGGACGGGATAATAAGCGGCGTTCCGCGGACGGCGATTGCCGGAATCGGCGCGGGAGCGGCGGGCATTTCCGATCCCAAAAAGCAAAAAATAATTTTAAGCCCGAACATTCCGGTGATTGCCGGTCTTAAAATCGGCGAATTGTTGAGTCGCCGTTTTCATTTAAAGACGCGGCTGGACAACGACGCGCGTTGTTTTTTGCGGGCGGAAATGGCTTTGGGGAAAGCCAGAGGGCGAAAGAACGTAATCGGCGTTTCGCTGGGGACGGGCGTCGGCGGAGCGATCGCCGTTGACGGGAAAATTATCGCCGGAGTTAATTTCAGCGCCGGCGAGGCGGGGCATATGGTTTTAAACGCGGCGACGGGGGAGACATTTGAAGATCTGGCGTCCGAAAAATTTCTCAAACGGTTTTTCCGCGGCGAACCGGCCGATCTGGAAATTTTGGCGGAGAAAGGCGACCGGCGCGCCCGCGAAATTTACGAAGCGCTGGGAAGAAATCTCGGCGTCGGTTTGGGAAATCTGATAAACGCGTTCAATCCGGAGTTGATCGTCGTCGGCGGAGGATTGGCGAAAAGCAAAAAGTTTATTGAGTCGGCGATGAAAAAAACGGTTGAGGCCGTCGTTAAAAATCCTCTCGCCAAAAAAACAAAAATAGTTTTTTCCACTTCCAAGCGGGAAAGCGCGGCTGTCGGCGCCTCTTTACTTATGACGGAGGCGGCGGCGAAATCGTTCAATGACGCTACGCTTTTGCCGCGACGGCGACGGTGATTTTTTTCGCGCCGGCGGCTTTGAGCGCTTTTACCGCTTCGCCGGCGGTTGCTCCGGAAGTGTAAACGTCGTCAATGAGAACGACATTTTTTCCGGCGACGGCCGTTTTATTTTTGACGGCAAAGCATCCGGCGACATTGATTTTTCGCTGCTCCCATTTTAAATCGGCCTGCGTCCGCGTGTTTCTCGTCCGTTCCAGGGCGTCGCCGGCGAGCCCCGCCAGAGGCGGGGCGAGCGGGACGCCGAAACGGTTCGCCACGGCCGCGGCGAGCAATTCCGATTGATTAAATCCCCTCTCTTTTTTACGCCGCGGCGCGAGAGGGAGGGGAACGACGACCGCGTTTTCAAAAGACATCCCCGTCATTTCAAGGTGGCGGATGAGGAGGTCGGAAAGGGGAATCGCGGCGGAAGGGCAAAGGCGGTATTTAAGCTGCCAGACCAGTTTTTGAACGGCATCATTGTCGTAAGAAGCCGCCGCCGCCAGCAAATAAGCGCTTTTCGGATGGCAGGATTTTTTTCCGCTTGGAAGGCGGCCGAAGCAAACCGGGCAGAAAAAAGCGTCGCGGACCTCAATGCTTCCAAAGCAAGCGTCGCAGATGACGTCAAACCGGCTTTGTTCAAGGATGAGATGCTCCCGGCAGTTCAGACAAACGGGAGGGAAGAGAACGTTGAGAAACAACGCTCCCGCTTTCGCTAAAAATTCGTTCATTGTATAATGATTACATTATACAGAATGTTTTTCTAATGAATATCCCATTTTTAAAATCAATTTTGGGGCCGTCCAACTATCTGGGCGTGGACATCGGCACCACGTCCATAAAAATAGTTGATATCGCTAAGGCCTCGGCCGGAAAAAAACCCCGTTTGAAAAATTACGGTTTTCTGGAAAGCTACGGCCATCTGGAGCGGTTAAACAACGCCATTCAGACAAGCTCGCTGAAAATGATGGATAAAGACACGTCGGAGCTTTTAAAAATGCTTCTCGGACACCTGAAAAGCGGCACCAGAGAAGCCGTCGCTTCTTTGCCGACATTTCTGGCGTTTATCACTCTTTTGGAAATTCCGATAATGTCCGAAGGCGAAATAGGACAGACGATACAGTATCAAGCCCGCCAATACGTTCCGCTTCCCATTTCCGAGGTGAGTATTGACTGGATAAAAGTGGGCGAGCGGGAAGACGAGCAGGGAGTGAAAAAACAGCAGATTCTTCTCGTGTCCGTTCCCAATGAATACATCAAAAAGTATCAGAATATTTTTAAGATGGCGGGATTGAAACTGGTGGCTTTGGAAATAGAGGGGATGAGTATGGTGCGATCTCTTATCGCCGGCGATCCGACGACGACTCTGATCGTGGACATCGGCGCGCGTTCAACGAGCATTTCCGTCGCCGACAAAGGATTTCTGAAAATGAGCAATCAAACGGATTTTTCCGGCGGATCGTTGACTAACGCGCTGGCCGGCAGTTTGGGGATAAGCACGCGGCGGGCGGAAAACCTGAAGAAACAACGGGGACTTTCCGGTTCCGGCGGAGAATACGAGTTATCCACAATACTGCTTCCATTCTTAGATGCTATAATAGGGGAAGTTAAGAGGAGTAAGAACATTTACGAAACGAGTTACGGCGGAAAAATAGAAAGAGCCATTCTGGCCGGCGGTGGAGCCAATCTGCTGGGCATTGAAAAGTATTTTGAGGAACAGCTCGGATTTCCGACGGTGAAAGCCGACCCTTTCCGGATGGTGTCCTACGCGCCGGAAATAGAGCCGCTGGCGAAAACTCTCGGATCGTCCTTTAGTGTTGCGATCGGCTTGGGCATCAAACATTTCGTCTCCTGACCGTTTAATTTAATTATCCAAACAGTCGCGTAATCGCAATCACAATCGTCAAAAACAAAAATTAAACCGGTATGCCGCAATACGCTCAAGGATTGGAAGAAAAAATCGGTCATGAAAAATTGCCGGTCGGCTGGCCGTGGCGGCTTTTGCTTGTCACCGGCGGCTTATTTTTCGTCGCCTTTTTCGGTTATTTCGGAATGGCATTCGGCTACTCGGCGTATCTGAATTCGCGCATCGCGGATCTCAACAATGAGACCGCCAATCTGGCGAAGGTTATTCCCGAATCGGAGCGGCAGAGCTTCATCGGTTTTTATTCGCAAATAACGAACATTCAGGAACTCATTAAATCGCGCGCCGCCGCGTCCCAATTTCTGGCGTTTTTTGAAAGCAACTCCGTCAGGAAAATCCGCTACGTCACCTTCGTTTTGGCGACTTCGGAAAATTATCTGAAATTGGAAGGAAGCGCCGAATCTTACGGAATGCTGGCCCAGCAACTGGAAGCGTTCCGTCGCGCACCGGCGGTTGAGCGCGTCGTTTTGGACAGCTCCATTTTGGAAGAGGGCGGGACGGTTAAATTCGCCATCGGGGTGTATTTTAAAAAGGGGGCGGTAAAATAAAACAAAAATGAAAGCCAGTTCCAAAAGAATATTTTCAATTCTCGGAAGCGGAGTTTTGTTCATAACGGCTCTGGTCATTTACGCGCTTTTTATCCGGCCGGAATATGACAACGTGCAGCGTTTGCGGAGCGAAGTCGCCAGCCGCTCGCAGGCGGTTGAACAGCAAAAGGACGTTATCAAGCAGATTCAGCGTCTGCTTCAGGAATATCAGAGCGTGGCGCGCCTGCAGGAGACGCTCTCTTTGGCTTTGCCGCAGGAAAGCGACGTCGCCGAGGCGCTCAATCAATTAAACGGTGCCGCGCAGATCGGCGGTTTGGCGATTCAATCGGCGGCGGTCCAGTCGCTGGCCATTCGTCCTTCTTCGGCGCCGATCAAATCGGCTAAGGGAATCGGCACTTTGCGTTTTAACACCAAGATCTCCGGCGATTACGAGCAGATCAAGCGGTTTTTGCAGATGCTTGAAACGAATGTCCGTCTGATGGACGTGAAATCGCTTAAAATAGAAAGCGGAGTTGATCCGACGCAGAAATCGGCGCAAAAATATCTTTATAACATAACCGTCGACGTTTATTATCAAGCAAAATAATATGGCCATTGTCATTGCGGAAGAAAAAAGGGGATTAAATTGGATGTTTGTCGCGGCGCTTATTCTTTTCATCGCTATTTTCGCGGGGGCTTTTTATTATCTTTTTTTCAAAGCGCCCCAGCTGATTGAAGTGGTGGCGCCCATTGAGCTTAAGGGAGCGAGCGAGCTTTCTCAGCTTCAGTTTAATCCGACCGCGCTGGTGGAAAGCCCGGAATTTAAAAATCTGCGCCAATACATTTCTCCGATTGTCGTCGGCGAGCTGGGGCGGACGAATCCCTTTTTGCCGTTTTAGTCCGTTTTTGGCGTCTTCGCGGCAGTTCGGGCAAAAGTTTTTCAAAAAGTTTTTCGCGACGCCGTCTTTTTGAACGCCTCGGCGTTTATTATCAGATATGGACGATAAGATTTTACTGCAAGAGCTGGTCAAAAAAACGCTTTTAAACCAAGCGGCGGCCGATAAGGTTTTGCGGGAGGCCTTTTTGCTCAAAAAAAGCGCCGAGGATTTGATTTACGAGAGACGGCTGGCGGATGAAACGGAAATAGCCAAAATCAAAAGCGCCGCTCTCGGCGTTCCTTTCAAAAAAATTGATCTTGACGCCGTCACCCCCGACTTGCTGAAATTTATTCCCGCCGAAACGTCGCGGACTTATTCCGTCGCTCCTTTGGAAAAAAGGGACGATATGCTTATTGTCGGAATGCTGCGTCCGGACAACGTTAAAGCGCAGGACGCTTTGAAATTCATCGCCAAGCAGTTAAGGGTTAATCTCGGAGTTTATATCATCGTTCCGTCGGATTTGGAGCGCGTCTGGCGAAAATACTCTCCCTTTAAAAGCGTCGTGGAAGAATCAATAAAGTCGTTGAAATCGCGGCCCGGCGGCGAGGGCGCCGCTTTCCAGCGGATTATTCAACTGGAAGAAGGCGCGGCCGTTGCCGAAGAAGCGCCGATTATCAGAATCGTTTCCGCGACTCTTCGGGAGGCCGTGGAGCAGGGAGCGTCCGATATTCACATTGAACCCCAGCGGTCGCGCCTGCGAGTCCGTTTCAGAATGGAGGGCGATTTGCAGGAGGTTTCTTCAATGCCGCTTGAACTGCATCAGCCGATCGTTTCGCGCGTGAAGGTGCTTTCCAATTTGAAAATTGACGAAACGCGCGTGCCGCAGGACGGCCGTTTCCGGACGATTGTTTTCGGTCGCGATATTGACTTCCGCGTGGCGACTTTTCCGACGCCGATGGGGGAAAAAGCGGCGATTCGCGTTCTTGACCCGACGATCGGTTTACGGGACGTCAAGGACTTGGGCATCACCGGCCGGAACTGGGAAATCATCAAAGAGGGACTAGACAGGCCGTTTGGAATGATTCTTTTGACCGGCCCCACCGGTTCCGGAAAGACGACCACTCTCTATTCTTTTCTTCAGATTTTAAACAAAGAGGACGTCAACATCGTCAGTTTGGAAGATCCGGTGGAATACTTCGTTGACGGGCTCAATCAGTCGCAGGTCAAGCCGGAAATCGGCTATGACTTCGCTTCCGGTTTGCGCCAGATTTTGCGGCAGGACCCCGACGTTATTATGGTGGGAGAAATCCGCGACGGCGAAACGGCGGCGCTGGCGGTTCACGCGGCGCTTACCGGCCATATCGTTTTATCCACTCTTCACACCAACAATGCCATCGGCGTCATTCCGCGTCTTATGGACATGAAGGTGGAGCCGTTCCTTCTTCCTTCCTCGCTCAATCTGATGCTGGCCCAGCGGCTGATCGTCAAAATCTGCCAGAATTGCAAAAAGAAAGAAGCGGCGTCGGCGGATATTCAGACGGCCGTAAAAAAATCTCTGGACGCGCTGCTTCCGGAAGCGAAAGAAAAATTGTCGTTTAAAGAACCCTACGAAATTTATCACGCCGCCGGTTGCGCTTCCTGCCGGTTTAAGGGAACAAGCGGCCGGGTCGCTTTATACGAGGTTTTGCGGATGACGCCGGAACTTCAGGAAATCATCAGCTCCGGCGCGACCGAAGCGAAATTATTCGCCGAAGCGAGAAGGCAGGGAATGATCACCCTGCGCCAGGACGGCGTTATCAAAGCGCTGGAGGGTCTCGTGTTTATGGAAGAAGTGTTGAGAGAAACCACAGAGACGTGATTACGTTTACAATATTAAAGACGCCCAAAAACGCTTCAGATCCTCGTTTAACGGCGTTATTATTAACCGCCGCCACACTCTTTTTTATCGGTGGTTTTCTTTTAATAAATACTTCCTACGCCGAAGAAACTCCGCTCAATCTCATTCTTCCCGGCGCAACCGAAGGCGAAGGCACTCATTTTGAAATTACTGACAGCGAGTATCTCAATATAACTCTGGACAGTTCCGAAACGATTAAGCTGTCAATGGAATCAATTCCGGAAATGATCACGATGATGATTGATCCGGCC
>JACRHY010000027.1 GCA_016215765.1 Parcubacteria group bacterium | reverse complement strand
TTCATAGTGTTTAAAATAGCATATTTTTACTTCACGCACCTTCTCGAAAAAAGAATCGCGCTTGCCTGAAGAAACTGCGGCAAGGGGTTGATTGAGAATGTCAAGATTTCCACTCTCAACGATTTTGATAATCTTGTTTTGTTGCCGCCGTTTCACTCCTCCAAAAAGGCTATAGGTGTAGTTTAGCATTTTTGCCGGTTTTACGCCCGCCTTTTCTCCGTCGTTTGCGTCGGCCCGAGGCGCTCCCGTCTCCGCGTTTTGTGGTAGTTCGGTAGTCCGCTCACACTTCGCAAGCACCTCGCACTGGCCGCTCGCTTCGCTCACGATGCCTGCTCGGTGTTGCTTCGTGCTCGCTCTGTGGCTTCGGCGGTGTCCGCGGTGGCTCTTTGTGCTTGCCCCACCCACCCAGTGCGCGCACAAATTAAATTTTGCGTTTTGGGAGAAATTGTAAAACGCAAAATTTAGCTCCCTTATTTCTTTTTTCTATCAGGATCAAGATGTTCTGGACCCTGCCATTCTCCACCATGTTCAAATGAATATATTGCTCCATAAGCAAAATCTTTGCGTGTTAATTCAGATTTATCTTTGATTTCAAAATCAAAGAACACAAAAGTAGGAATTTCACGCGTGGCTTGCGGGTTTTCAAATGGTGGTAATATAAATTCAAAAGCAACGGGTACCCCGTTCCGATAACGTTGCCGAAACTCTGGAAAATACGATGTCGGTCCCACCGCACACCTTTTGCCAAGAACGAAAGTAACGTGTTCTTCAGCGATCTCATCTTCTAGAGAGGTTTGCCGAAGTTCTTGTTTTGCTTTATCGAAGAATCCGCTTGCTATCGGTCTTTTCGGGTTTGGGTAACAAAGGAATATGTATTCGTCTGGCTTTGTTACCACAATTCTAATCTGCACGTTTTTATCTTCATCTTTGTAAGAATTGCCCGACCATTGCAGAAAAAGACTCGCGGTCTTTTTGGCATAATCAATGTCAGTGATCATCATAGAAACCAAAGGGGTGTCGTACTCCCTATTTGGCGGAGACGCGTAACCGAAACCTACACCAAGCCATTTATTATTATCAATTTCAAAATTAGGTAGCGCATGAATAAACACCATTGGGTGCATGAAAACAGTTCTCTCGATAAGCAAAGTAACTAGGCATATAACGAATCCAAACAGAAAAGCTATCCATACCGAGCCAAACACAATAAAGGCCGACAGTAAACCTACGACAGTAAAAATATACTTCAAAAATCTTACCTTATTGCGGTGATGATTCGGTATGACAATACGAAACAATTTGCCGTCTTTTCTAATTTGGTATCTTGCGCGAATACGATTAAAGAAAAGCGTAATGCGTCGCCTTATATGCCTATACTTTGAATATAAAATCATTTGTTTAAATCAAGGACATCCCAACCCTTGAGAGATGAATCGTGCGAATACTTGGCGTTGCGGTTGATTTTCCAACCGTTCGGCCCGTCTTGGACGGCAATACCGCCGTCAAACCCTTTCTTACCCTTGAGCCACGCTTGCAGAGCTTCTGCTTTGTATTTCGTGTCGTTGCTTTCGGCAGTAATTCCTGCTTTTGTATCAACAATCAAAACGCCGTTTTTTATCTTTACGATCCAGTCGGGATAAAAAAGTTTTTCCTTGTTCTCATCGGGATTGTAAAAGGAAATTGAAAAATATTCGCTTCCGGTGTCGCCGTTTTTGTGCCACCAAATGATGTTTTTATTCTTGGGAGATTCGAGGAAATCAATAAATTTTCTCTCATTGTTTGTACCTCCGAATAGTCCGGCTGGGATTTTCTTAAACCAAAACGGCTCCATTGCGGACTTCTTAACATTCAGCTCCTCATATTGGTCGGTGAAGAATAACGCCTCGCGCGGTATTTCAATATGCTCCACGCGCTTTGCGCGTGCCGCCTTTTTGTTTACTTCCTGCTCGCGGAGTGGACGATATGCCAAAAGCGCGTCGCCAATGACAGGCGCAAGCGCACCCGCCTCGCTTACCAAGTCGTTCACAATAATTTTGTAAGCGTCAGCGCGGGAAATTTTGAGTTTCTCCATAAGATAAATGTTCAGCGCGGTCTTGAGCTTGCCCCATGAACGCTCCGGCGCGAATTTGCGGTTTTCGTCGGTTTGCTTGGCGACAATTTTGAAGCACAGCAAGTTATACAGCCGTTCAAGGTCGTGGCGAGACATTTCCTCGTCATAACTTCCTCCCTCCTCAAACAGCTCTTTGGTGAAATTGTCGTAATCATCAATTTCCACGCCGACAATCAAGCCGTTTGTTACTTTCGGCTTTAGATTGAGATTCTTGGTATCAAGTTTTTTGTCCGCCACTTGTTTGAAGGCAAACTGGAATGAATCGCCGAGGTCGTTGTAATCGGCGCGTGTCATAAAGACAGATTCCAGCTTTAACGGCTCAACATTCTTTTTGCGATAACTGCCATTGATCGCCGGACGATTTTCGGTTTTGGACCTCGCATATTCCGCCAAAACCTCATTTCGTTTGTAGTTAGTGTAGAGATAGCCAAGATTGAGTTCGGGATAGGCAAAGTATGATCCAAACGGCATACGCAAAATACGCCCGACAGTTTGAATTGCAAAAGTCGGATTCTTTATTTCGCGGAACATCACTAAAACGCCCGCGCGCGGACAATCCCAGCCAGTCGCGACGGCTTGCTTGAATAGGAGGAACGACACTTGCGAATTGCTTTTCTCCAAGTCTTCAAGATTTTCTTTTTCTTTGGATAGCCAGACAGCAATCTCGTCGCTCTTTATGCCCTTGCGTTTTAGATACTCCAATACAATCGTTTGTTTGGTTGTATCGCCGGTTTCCTTTGTCGCTTGGTCGTCATTCGGGAGCTGAATCAAAACGAGCGGATTGACTTCAATACCGAGCTTTTTGTACAACGCAATCAGCTCCAGCCGTTTGGCAAAAGCCAATTCCAAAAGCATTTCGTCTTGGTCGAGTTTCTTGACCGCTTTTTGCTTCAAATCTTCCTCTGTTTGAAATACGATTTTTTCTTTAATCAGTCCCGCCTCAACAACATCGTTTCGTTTGACTTCAACATATCCGGCGGTGTCGGCGCGAGTAGGGATGTATTTCGGCGTTGCCGACACGCGGAGCGTAATTTTGGGTTTGATAAGACCCTCAACAACTTCCAGTGCAAGGTCTGTGTCGCTTCCGATATGTTCCTCGTCAATAATCACGACAATTTTGCGCCCCGCTTCGTGCGTTTCGTTTATGAAGTTATCAAAAGTCAGTCCTTGCTCGTTTTCACGGCGCAATTTTCGGCTGTCTTTACTTTTGCCTTTGATTTTCTGCCAGTTTATAAAAAAGACATCGTTTTGACGTAGCTTCTCGCGCGACAGATCATTGAGATCAATCAAATCAAGTTCGCTTGCTCCGCCATAGTAGTCAAAAAGTTTTTTCTTGCTCTGCTCGTAAGAATCTTCGCTGAATGAGAACCATACAAACGCAACATCGTTGCCCGCAAAACGCGGATCGCTCACGATGTCGCGCAAAAATTGCGCCAACATTATCGTCTTACCGCTTCCGGTCGGCGACTTGAGAACGAGCGGGATATTTTGATTTGGCAATTTCCACAAGCTCAAAAATTCATCTTTGAGCTGTGATATTGTCGTTTCTTGGAATGGTTTTAGCGCAAACATAGTTATATCCGGTTTAGTTCTTTGTAAACTTCGATGATCGGCTCCGGAATATCTTCGACCCTGATATTCGTGCTTGAATACTCGCCTTTGTATTCGTTCTTGCCCCAACTGAAAATATACAAAGCCGTCGGCAGATTTTTCTTTCCCAATTTTGCTATAAGCTCGGCGAGTTTTACCTTATCTTCCTTGAAATAAATCGCCACGAGTTTTCCTTTTCCCTCAAAAATCTGCCACCACTCATTTTTTTCCACTTCGTTGAGCGTGTCTTCACGGACGGCAATCATTTCGCCCGCTTCATAAGTAATACGGATTTTTGCATTATCTGGCACTTTGTGGATTTGCTCAATGTCCACAAGATCAGTTTGATAGTAGAAAAGATTGCTCGGCAGTCCAGCGACTTTTTCGCCTTTTTTGTTCTTGTAGCCATTGATGACGGCTTTGATGCGCGGGTAGCAAACTGATTCGGCAATTCCGCCGTTTCCGCCGTTGTTGTTTTCGTTATTGGTGCAGATGATAAACTTACGATTGCCGCCGTCAATTTTGTTCATTTCTAAAATGGCGTGTCCGGTTGTGCCAGAACCAGCGAAAAAATCCAAAACATTTGTGTGCGGACGTTCGCCAACAACAGCAAACAAACAATCGTAAACTGTATGGAGTGATTTTGGATAATCAAAATCGGAGCTAGGGACAATCTCACGCAATAGTTTTGCACCATACTCATTGGCGTCGTATTTTTTATCAACCCAAACCGTCCGATACTTTCCAAAATCCTTACCGATTTGAATTTCTTTGCCACCTCTACCGTCCGCCACACGCAAGAGATGTTTTATTTTTTCCACACTTTGGCGAGCGTAACGCCATTTCCTCTCAACGCCCTCATTATCTATCGGATAAATGTAAGTTCCGTCTTTTTTGTTTTCTTCTCTATTTGGGTGAATGTCGTTCGGCACAACATTGCCAAATCCAATAACTTCTCCGTCTTTGATTATTATTGGATAAAAACAATTTCTAGCGTCAGTTCGTAACGACTCGCCACCGTTGTCTCGCAATCCTCTCCAGCTAACATCATCCCCGTCAATAACCCTGTCGCCGATTGTTTTTAGATTTTTTGGTATAACAAAAACTGCGTATTCGTGAGTATAAGAAAAGTTTGTTCCCTGCACGCCACGAGGATTGTGAACAATCGTAATCGTATGTTGCTCGTGTGCTGGAAATAATTGCTCAATCAAAACCCCCAAGTGCGCCTGTTCATTATCATCAATCGCGCAAATTAGCACACCGTCATCTTTCAGCAAGTTTTTTGCCAGATTGAGGCGGTGGCGCATAAACGAGAGCCACTTGCTGTGGCGGTATTCGTCGTCCTTATCTACATAGTCATTGTTGTATTTCCAGTTTTTTGCGCCGGTGTTGTACGGCGGATCAATGTAGATGAGGTCAATGTTCTTTTTGTGCGTGTAGTTAAGAACCGAAAGCGCAAGGTAGTTGTCGCCCTCAATCATCAAGTTGTTCGGGTACGCTTCGCTCAAATCAAGACGATTTTTGACGACTTCTTTCAGAACAGGTACTTGGGTTTTTGATTGCTCAACAACATCTTCTAGTTTGTCCTCAAAAACCAGCCCAAGATTGTTTTTCTTGAGTTTCCTGACTTGAGCTTCCAGCTCTGCCACTTTCTTTTGTAAATTATTGTCAGTCATAGTTATTTCAAAAGCTCATCGCTCGTTACGCACAACGCTTGGGCTATTTTTTCAATGGTGGCAAGCGTGGGATTGCCTTTGCCTGCCTCAATATTGCTCATTTGAGCACGATCAAGCCCGACCGCGCGGCAAATATCGCCTTGCGTCATATTCTTTTGCTCGCGTATGCGCTTGATGTTTTTGCCAAGTTTGGATGTTGGGGTTTTCATATTCACAGAGGTATTATAGCCAAATATTGTGTCCTATGACAATAATGTGATATATTACAAGTATGTTTATAGTGAAGCGGCGGCGGCAAAACCCAAAAATTTCCTTCCTTTCAAATGTTCCGCTTCGCTTCTCTACACTCTACCAAGAAAACAAAAACCCCAGTAGAGAACTTTCTCTCATACTGGGTGTGGGGGGAGCCGCAAATAAAAATGATAGGAAATTTTTGGGTTTTGCCCCGCGCGAGCAAGGCGCGCGCGGCCGAGGCGCAAGTGTCATTCGTCAAAATTCTGCGGATTTTGCCCGAAATACATTCGAACTTCGTCCAATACACACCGCCAATTTTCAGAATGGGTTTCGGGAGTAAAAACTAAAAACTTCTTTATGAAGGCATTTGTCATAACCGGCGCGTCATCTTGCGGAAAAACATCGGTCATTGATCAGTTGGCAAAACGCGGTTATCCGGTGCTGCATGAAGCGGCGCGCGAATTGATTGCCGAGGACCTATTTCCGCCGCGCACATTTGAATTTCAAAATGAGCTTTCCGCGCGCCATTTGGCGCGTGAAAAAATATTTTATAAATTACCGGCGCCTTTCGGCTTCCTTGACCGCGGCGTCTACGATAATTCGGCTTTTTGCCGTTATTTTAAATTTCCGGAACCGGCGAACATCGCCGCTCACAATCATTTTTACGCCGCCGTTTTTTTCCTTGATGTTTTGGGCGAGTTTCAGCCGGACGGTATTCGCATTGAATCGGGATTGGCCGAAGCGCTGACGATTAAAGACCTGATCCGCGCCGAGTACGAAAGCCGCGCCATTCCCTGCATTGTCGTGCCGGCGATGAGCGTGGAAGAACGGTCGGATTTTATTTTAAGGCGCGTTCAAAAGTTTGCCCCGTTAGAGATAAACCTCTAACGGGGTTTATGGGCGCTCCGCGAATGTAATCTGAATGTAATTTTGGATTTTTTGGCGGCGATGTGCTATATTGAAACCAATATAATTAAACGCAAACAATTCCATGGCGGAACCAGAAAAGACCGTCGGTTACTGCGTGAAGTGCAAGGAGAAGAGGGAAATGAACGAGGCGCAGGAGGTTGCGATGCCCGGCAAGGGCGGCGAGCGGAGAGCGATGAAAGGCAGGTGCGGGACTTGCAAAACGGGGATGTATAAAATTTTAGGAAAGAAATAACTCCGGCAAAATCCTCCAGTTCGGGGGATTTTTGTTATATAATTGCGCTTATGAGCGTTTCAAGGGACGTTATCAATCAGTCGTTCTGGGCCTTGCCGACGGAGGATGTTTTAATTTTGCTGGAAACGCGAAGTTCCGGTCTTCTTGACGGCGAGCCGGCGGATCGGCGGGCGATTTTCGGCCCGAATGTCATTGAAAAAAAGAAGCGGCTTATCGGTTTGAAAATTTTCTTCCGGCAGTTTAAAAGTCCGCTGATTTTTATTTTGGTAATCGCCGGTTTTATGACCGCGTTTCTTAATCGGCCGAAGGACGCCGTTTTTATTTTTATCGCCGTCGTCATTAACAGCGCCCTCGGTTTTTATCAGGAAAGCAAAGCCGAAAAAGCGCTGGAAAGTTTGCGGGCGTACGTGAAAGAAAAAGCGCGAGTGACAAGGGGCGGTCTTGAAAAAGAAATTGACGCCAAAGAACTTGTTCCCGGAGATATCGTCAATTTGGCGGCCGGCGATCGCGTGCCGGCGGACGGCCGGCTGATTTTTTCCGATAATCTTTTTTCCGACGAATCAATCCTTACGGGAGAAGCGCTGCCGGTGGAAAAACATTCCGAACCGGTAACTTTCCAGGCCGCGCTGGCGGACAGGCGCTCAATGGTTTTTTCGGGAACGCTTATCACGGAAGGAAGGGGAACGGCGGTTATTTCGGCCACCGGCGGATTGTCGCAAATCGGCGCTATCGCTTCGCTGGTCGGAGAAATAAAAGAAGAAGCGACGCCGCTTCAGCGCGCCATCGGCAGTTTCGCCGCCAGAATGACGATCGGTTTAATTATTTTGTCGTTTCTCGTTTTTTTGGGTGGCGTGGCCGCCGGCTACTCGGCTTTTGACATGTTTTTAATGGGCGTGGCGATCGCCGTGGCGGCCGTGCCGGAAGGACTGCCGATCGCCCTGACCGTCATATTGGCGGTCGGCGTTGAACGGTTGGCGGCAAAAAAAGGAATCGTAAGAAAGCTTCTTTCCGCCGAAACGCTGGGAAACGTCTCGGTTATTTTAACGGATAAAACCGGCACTTTGACACAGGCGAAAATGGAACTGATTAACGTGGCGATTCCGTTTCTGGAACAAAACGGAAAACGCCATCGCGAGCTTCAGGAATTCATTTTGAAAGCGGCGATTCTTGACGGAAACGCGGCGGTGGAAAACCCGGCCGTTGCGCCGGCAGAGTGGCAGATTGTCGGCCGCGCGCTGGAAAAAGCGCTGATAAAAGGCGCGGCGTTGAAGTTTAAGATTTTCCAGTCCCTTCTTTTGAAAGAAGCGGTTGTCGGCGACCGTCTCGCTTTCAGCTCGGAAACGAAATATTCGGCGGCCGTCGCCAAAATCGGAAAACGGAATTTCGTCTTGATGATGGGCGCGCCGGAAATTGTTCTGGGAGCGTCCTATTTTCTTTATTGGAACGGCGAATGGTTTTCCAAAGATCGGAAAAAAGCGGCTTTGCAGGAAATTGACGAAGCGGCTTATCGCGGGGAAAGAATTTTGGCGGTGGCTGTCAGGGAAATCGCTTCCGGCGATGACGTTGTTTTAAAAAATCTCGGAAAAACCGGCGGAATGTCGTTTTTGGGAACGGTGTCGTTTAAAGACCCGGTGCGGATCGGATTGGATAAGGCGTTGCGGGAGATAGAAAACGCGGGAGTCAAGACGGTTATCGTTACCGGCGATCATCGGGGGACGGCGGAAGCGGTGGCGAAAGAATTGGGAATGGCCGTCGGGGAAGGGAGCGTCATTGACCAGCGTGATCTTGATTTAATGAGCGACGAGGCGCTCAAGGCGCGCCTGCCGGCGATCAGAATATTTTCGCGGGTGACGCCCCTGGCGAAAGTGAGAATCGCGGCGGCTTATCAGAACGCCGGCGAAACGGTGGCGATGACCGGCGACGGCGTCAACGACGCTCCGGCGCTGAAGCAAGCGGACATCGGGGTGGGGCTGGGATCGGGAACGGACGCGGCGAAGGGCGCCGCCGATATCGTTCTGCTTGACGATAATTTTGAAACGATAGTGGCGGCTATCGGCGAAGGGCGCCAGATTTTTCAGAATATCCGCAAGGTAATCGTTTTTTTGCTGACTGATCTTCTTGATGAATTGATTATTATCGGCGGTTCGCTGATCGCCGGAGTTGCCCTGCCTCTGAGCGCTCTTCAGATTCTCTGGGTTAATTTTTTTACCGACAGTTTTCCGGCGGTGGCTTTGGCGTTTGAAAAGGACGGATCGCTGTCGCAAAAAAGAGCGCGACGCTCGTCGCTCTTTGACTCGCAGATGAAATTTCTAATTTGGGTAATGGGAATTCTTACCAGCGTTTTTCTGCTGGTTCTTTATCTTTGGCTTTTACGCGCCGGATTTCACGAAGCGCTGGTTCGCTCATTTCTTTTCGCTTCTTTCGGAACATACACTCTTTTTTTGATTTTTTCCGTCAGAAGATTGGATACGAGCATTTTCAACTACAATCCTTTTTCCAATAAATACGCCAACGCGGGCGCGCTTTTCGGGATGATACTGATGGCGATCGCCGTTTATTTGCCGTTTTTCCAGAATCTTTTCGGGACGGTTTCGCTGCCGCTCGTTTGGCTCCTGGGCGTTTTCGCGGTAGGATTCGCGAGTATAGCCGCGGTGGAATTCGGAAAATGGCTTTTCATAAGAAAAACCTGATTTTATGTCTCAAGATCTTATTTTAAATATTATTCTTTTCGCCGGAGGAATCGTCATTTTGATTCGTTCCGGCCTTTGGGTGGTCGGCGCTTTGACAAAATTGGCGCAATTTTTGGGCGTTTCCGAATACGTCGCTTCTTTTATTCTGATGGCCTTCGCGACGACCTTGCCGGAATTTTCCGTCGGTTTGTCGGCGGCGTTTTCCGGCAATCCGGCGCTTTCGCTGGGAAACGTTTTCGGCTCCAACATCGCCAATCTGGGCTTGATTCTGGGCATCATCGTTTTAATTTCCGGAGGAATCAAGGTGGATGACGGCGTCGCCCGTCGCGACTCTTTTTTGGTATTCATTCTCGCTTCCGCTCCGGCGATTCTGCTGCTTGATTTTGAACTTTCGCGATGGGAGGGGGTCTTTCTTATTCTTTTGTTTATTCTTTATTTGAGCCGGCTGATGCATTTGAGAGAAATTTTAGCCGGCCGGATGAAAGTTTTCCGGATCAACGGCCCCGTCGGCGTCGGGGATTTTTTCAAGCACGCGAGGATTTTCGCCGTTTCTTCGGCCGTTCTTTTGCTTTCGGCGTTTTTATTGATTGAAGGCGCCAAGGGGATTTCGGCGGAGATGGGCGTGTCTGAATTGGCGATCGGATTGTTTTTTTTGGCCATCGGGACAAGCTTACCGGAATTGTCTTTCGGACTGCGCGCCGCCCTGCATCATCACGAAGGGCTTTCCGTTGGCAATCTGCTCGGCGCCGCTGTTTTTAATTCCACCTGGGTTTTGGGAGTAACGGCCGTTATCGCGCCGATAAAAATCGCCGACGGACGGATGTTTTGGATTTCCGCCGTTGCGATGATCGCGCTTGTTCTTTTGGTGAACTTGTTTTTGCGAACGAAAATGGCCGTCAGCCGCCGCGAGGGAGCGATTCTGGCGGCGATTTACGCGATCTTTTTTATTGTGGAATTATTTTGAATTGTTTTACTCGCGTTATTTTACTCGCGCGTGGACGTTTCGCGAAATGTCTCAATTTGTTATAATAAAACAACAATGGAGACATACGATAAAAAAATGAAGTTTCTTGAGGAAATGGCCAATCTTTTGCGGAAGGAAGTCGTAAAGATGCTGGTGGAGGCCGGTTCGGGACATTCGGCGGCGCCGCTCGGCACGGCGGACATTTTCACGGCGCTTTATTTTCACATTCTCAATCACAACCCTAAAAAGCCGGATTGGCCGGATCGCGACCGGTTTGTTTTATCATGCGGACATTATTGTCCCATCCAATACGCGGCGATGGCGCATGCCGGCTATTTTCCGTTGGAAGAATTGGGCACTCTGCGCAAACTTAATTCGCGTCTTCAGGGGCATCCTCACCGGACGACTTTGCCCGGGCTGGAGGTGACGAGCGGACCTTTGGGCGACGGCTTGCCGCAGGCCATCGGTATGGCGTTCGCGGCGCGGATGGATAAAAAGAAGCATCGCGTTTACTGTTTGACTTCCGACGGCGAACACGATACCGGCGTTATTTGGGAAGCGGCGATGTTCGCGGGAAAGCACAAGTTAAACAATCTGACGGCGATTTTGGATCGCAACAACATTCAGATAGACGGTTATACGGAAGACGTTATGCCGCTTGAGCCGATTAAAGACAAGTACGAAGCATTTAACTGGCACGTGATTGAAGTCAACGGCCATAACATTGAAGAAATAATTGACGCCGTCAACGAAGCGAAGGCGATTTATGAAAAGCCGACGATGATTATCGCTTACACCATTCCCGGAAAGGGCGTCAGTTTTATGGAGCGCGATTATTCGTGGCACGGCAAGCCGCCGACGAAAGAAGAGGGGAAAAAGGCGCTTCATGATTTAAGAACGCTCGGCGGAAAAATAAAATCGGAACATGAATAAATACCCGATAATCAGAAAAATTTATCTTTATCTTTTTGCCCTGGTTGGCCTGAGTTTGGTGACGATCGGCGGCGTGCGGCTGGTCGGACTGGGATTAAAAACCTACGTTTTTACAAAAGCGGATATTTATTACGAATATCCGACGACGCGACCAACGATGTTGCCGATGCTCGACGGAAAAGAAATTGAAGCTAAGCAGCCGACCAAAGAAGAGGTTGAAGAATATCAAAACAAACAGCAAACTGCCAACAGGCAACGGGAAGCGGCCGAGGCCTTGGCGTTTATCATCGTCGGTTTGCCGCTTTATCTTTATCACTGGAGCGTGATTAAAAAAGACAAAAAAGAAGAATTGGAAAATGCTTAACGAAAACGCAAAATTAAATCCGAAAATTTTCAGCGCCGACATTGAACAATTGCCGACGCGCGACGGCTACGGCAACGGCCTGGTAATCGCTGGAAGCGAAAATCCCGACATAGTCGTGCTTTGCGCCGACCTGTCGGAGTCCACCCGCTCGGAGTGGTTCGCCAAGAAATTTCCCGAGCGATTCATTGAAATGGGCGTCGCCGAGCAGAATATGGCGGCAATCGCCGCGGGATTGGGGGTCTCCGGAAAAATCCCTTTTATTTCATCTTATGCCGTTTTTTCGCCCGGCCGGAACTGGGAACAGATCAGGACGACCATCGCTTACAACAATTCCAACGCCAAAATCGCCGGAGCGCACGCCGGAATTTCCGTCGGGCCGGACGGCGCGACGCATCAGGCGGTAGAAGATATCGCGACGATGCGGGTGATCGCCAATATGCGCGTTTTTGTTCCCTGCGACGCGATTGAAGCGAAAAAAGCCACGATTGCCGCGGCGAAAATCATGGGACCGGTTTATCTCCGTTTCGCGAGGGAAAAGACGCCCGTTTTCACGTCCGAAGAAACGCCGTATATTCCCGGGAAAGCGGAAATTTTTTGGCAAAGCAAGAAAAAACCGGAAGTCGCGATTATCGGCTGCGGCCCGATTCTTTACAACGCTCTTTTGGCGGCGCGCGATTTGGAAAAGGAAAAAATCGGAACGATCGTCGTCAATAATCATACCGTCAAACCGATGGATGAAAAGAAAATCGTTGAAGTTGCCAAAAAATGCGGCGCCGTCGTGACGGTTGAAGAGCATCAGGTTATCGGCGGCATGGGTTCGGCGGTGGCGGAAATTCTGGCGCGGCATTATCCCGCTCCGATGGAATTTGTCGGGATGAACGACGTTTTCGGCGAATCCGGCCCGCCCAACGCTCTGCTTGAAAAATACGGTATGGGCGCAAAAGACATAAAAGAAGCCATTAAGAGAGTTTTGAAGAGAAAATAATAATTTTATGTCGCGAAAAAAGTATTTTCTATCAGTGGTTGTCCCTGTTATTTTTATCGCGGTCGCCGCGTTTCTCAACTCGGTTTTTGCCCAGGAACCTCCCGACTTCTTTTTACCCCCCGGCGCAACCGAAGGCGAAGGCACTCATTTTGAAATTACTGACAGCGAGTATCTCAATATAACTCTGGACAGTTCCGAAACGATTAAGCTGTCAATGGAATCAATTCCGGAAATGATCACGATGATGATTGATCCGGCC
>JACRHY010000026.1 GCA_016215765.1 Parcubacteria group bacterium | reverse complement strand
GCGTAAGCGTCGTCTTCCGTCTGAATAATTTCCCCGCTTCCCATGCTGATCATCGGCTCAATGGCCAAAACCATTCCCTCTTCAAGCCGCAAGCCCTCTCCGCGTTTTCCGTAATTGAGCACAACCGGCTCTTCGTGCAGTTCCAGACCGACGCCGTGACCGGTTAATTCCCTGACAATTTGAAAACCGTTTTTTCTGGCGTGCGAATCAATGACGAACCCGATATCGCCGAGCGTTTTTCCGGAACGGCATTCTTTAATCGCCAATCCCAGCGCTTCTTTGGTAATTTTTATCAAACGCGCCGCGTCAGCGGATATTTCACCGACGCCAACGGTCAACGCCGCGTCAACGAAAAAGCCGCCTCGTTTCAATCCGAAGTCAAGCTTTAGAACGTCGCCGTTGCGCAAGACGCGGCCGGAGGGAATGCCGTGAACGACGACCTCGTTAAGCGAAGCGCAAATGGAAGCCGGATAAGCGCGCCCGCTGCCGTGCGGACGATATCCCAAAAACGCCGGCTTGGCGCCCGCTTCGGCAATCAGGCGATAAGCCGCGTCGTCCAAAAAGGACAAGGAAACCCCCGGCCTGACCATGCCGGCGACTTCGCGCATCACCGCCGCCAAAATCTTTCCCGCCGCGGCGATTCTCGCGATTTCCGGGGGCGTTTTAACGAGACGCGGCATTGACCGGATGAATTTTTCTGAAAATCGCGGCAGCAACGCGGTAAGGGGCCGGCTCGCCGTTTATTTTGGTAATTTTAAAACCAAGTTCTTTAAGGCGCTTTTCAATGGGCCGCGTTCTCTGTCGATATTGTTCAAGGCGAATTTTCATTTTTTCGGGATTGTCAAAAACGCGCTTTATCAGCGGCCCGCCGCAAAACGGACAATGCGTTTTGTTTATGCAACAAGCGAGCGACTTGACGGATAAAAGTTGAAGACCACACACGGAACAAATCAAGCAGCCGGTGTTTCTGTTCACGGCCGATTTTTCGGAAGTGTTGATGGAAAAAATAAAAAGATTTTTTCGGCCGTACTTTTTTTCAAGCAAAGAAATCAGACCGCTCGTTTTTCCGTCGCCGAAGGCCTCGTAAAGCGTCCGGGGGGAACCGCTGAAAACGACGCCGGAGCCGGAAGCGGCGATCTCCGCCACCCTGCGCTTAACCATTGCAAGCACCCACGCGGGGGTGTTTAAAACGCCACTGTCAAAAAGGCGGCGTTCTTTGGAAATAACCGGATCGCGGCGCGAAGCAGGCCCGTGGACGAGCCGTTCAATATACCTTCCGGTGTCAAAATGAATCAATCCGATTTTTTTCGCCAAAAGCTCCGCCTGCGTCCCCTTGCCGGAACCGGGATGACCGTAAAAAACGACGGCGATTTTATCAGCGGACGCCTTCATATTCACGAATGGTAAGCTGGGAATCAACCTCTCTCAAAAATTCCAGCGCCACGGAAACGACGATCAAAAGAGCCGTCCCGCCGATGGCCAGCGTCGTAACTCCGGTTATCATTTGCGTAATATTCGGAAGTATCGCCACCGTCCCGAGAAAAAACGCCCCAAAAAGAGTAATGCGGCTGACAATTTTGGAAATAAATTCCCCCGTTGACTGCCCGGGCCTGACCCCGACGATAAATCCGCCGCTCCGCTGGAGATTTTTGGCGATTTCTTTCGGATCAAAAGTCACGGCCGTGTAAAAATACGTAAAAACAACCACCAACAGAAAATAAAACGCGCTGTAAATGAAAATGTTGTTAAAAAGCCGCGTCACGACATCATTGAGCTTGACGGATAAATCGGGGGAGATGACGGAAGCGGCCTGGGCGATAAACTGCGGAAAAAGCAAAATGGAAATGGCGAAGATGATGGGAATAACGCCGGCCTGATTAACTTTGAGCGGCAGATAACTGGAGGCGCCGCCGTACATTTTCATTCCGCGAATCCGCTTGGCGTAAGAAACGGGAATTTTTCTCTCGCCCTCGCTGATGAAAACCACTCCGGCGATGACAATGACGCTGACAACGAGGAAGGCGAGATAGGCCGGTAAAACGGCCGGGTCGTAGGAAACGATTGACGTCTTAACGGCATTCGGCAAGCCGGAGACGATACCGGCGAAAATAATAAGAGAAACGCCGTTGCCGATTTTTTGCTCGCTGATAAGCTCGCCGATCCATAAAAGCATCATTGATCCGGCGGTAATAAGCAGAACGTTAAGAGCGGTGTCAAAAAAACCGAGATGACCGAGAATATTCTGCGATTTCAAAAGATTTAAAAATCCGTATCCCTGCAGCATCGCCAAAGGAACGGTCAAAAAGCGCGAGATGCGGTTGAATTTCGCCCGGCCGGACGATCCCTCTTCGTAATACATCGCCTTCAGTTTCGGGAAAATCATCGTCAAAAGTTGCATGATGATCGTGGCGGTGATGTACGGCCCGACGCCGAGCATGGCGATGGACAAATTTTTCAAAGCGCCGCCGGAAAAAATGTTCAAAAATCCGAGCAACTGGCTGGAGTTGAAAAGATTTTTCAGCTGGACGTAATCCACTCCGGAAACGGGAATGGCCGCCAAAACCCGAAAAACGGCAAGCAGGCCGAGAATAATCAGAACTTTTCGGCGCAAGTCCTTAATTTTGAAAATCTGCAGAACTTTAGAAAACATCAGGGTAGAATTTCTCCTTTGGCGGCTTTAATTTTCAGCTCGGCCGGTTTGGAAACTTTTACTCCTTTGATTTTCAGTTTCAGCGGCCGGTCTACTTCGCCGTTCCCCAGAATTTTAACACAACCGCCGCCTTTTTTAATCAAGCCGGTTTTGACGAGAATTTCCTCGGTGATCAATTCGCAATTCGCTTTTTTCAGATCGCCGACGTTGACGACGCGCGTTTTTTCAATCAGCGGGCGATTTTTAAAACCCCGCAGTTTCGGCAGGCGGATTACGAGATCGCGCTCGGCCGGTCTGATTTTGGCGCCGGCGCGCGATTTCTGCCCTTTGATGCCGTGGCCGGAAAAAGAGCCGCGTTTTCCGCCGCGGCCGATTCTTTTCTTTTTCTTCGCTTTATGAAGCGGTTTTAATTCGTGAAGCTGCATAAAATTATAATTTAGGATTTGGGAATGAATTTCAGTTTTTTCAGGGCCTCAATGGTCGCAAGAGCGTTGGTCAATTTGTTGGTCGTTCTCCCCAGACATTTCGCGGAGATGTCTTTGACGCCGGCAAGCGACAAAACGACCCGGACTGACCCTCCGGCAATAAGTCCGTGACCTTCTTTGGCCGGCTTGAGAAGGACTTCGGCGGCGCCGTATTTGGCTTCCACTTCATGAGGAACGGTGCCCCTCACGATTTTTGCCGTTATGATTTTCTTTTTCGCGTCGGCCTTCGCTTTTTCCACCGCGCCGGCGACGTCAACGCCTTTTCCGATTCCGACGCTCACCCGGCCTTTCTGATCGCCGATCACCACGGTCGCCCTGAATTTAAACCGCTTGCCGCCGGCAACGACGCGGGTAACTCTCCGCATATCCAAAACTTTATCTTTAAACTCGTCCCTTTTTTTGAAAAATTTTCTATTTTCCATAATTTATAATTTTAACCCGCCGCTCCTCGCTCCTTCAACAACGGCCTTGACGCGGCCATGAAAACGACATCCGCCGCGGTCGCTCACCGCTTCCCGGATTCCTTTTTCCAGCGCTTTTTTCGCGATCAGCTCCCCCAAAGCCCGCGCTTTGTCGGTTTTTGTTTTCTTTCCGTTTTTAATTTCAGTAACGGCGGCGGCAACGAGCGTTTTCCCGTTCAAATCGTCTATCAGCTGGACATAATCGTATTTATTGCTGCGGAAAACGGAAAAACGGGGTTTCGCGGCAACGCCGAAAATTCCCGCTCTCGCGCGGTTTTTTCTCCGGATTTTTTTTTGATTCAATGATTTTACCCTGTTCATAATCGTTTTAAAACGTTAAGCGACTTTCTTGCCGACTTTTCTCCTGATCGCTTCGCCGACATATTTGATTCCCTTGCCTTTGTAGGGCTCCGGTTTTTTGATGGCGCGGATTTTAGCGGCGGTTTCCCCGACCAGTTGTTTGTCAACGCCCGAAATTTTTATGACGTTCTTTTCAACGGAAACTTTAACGCCTTTCGGAATGGAAAATTTTACGGGGTGCGAAAATCCGACGTTTAACATCAGATGATCGCCCTCAACGGCGACCTTGAATCCGACGCCGTTGATTTCCAGCGATTTGGAAAACTCGTTCAGAAAACCGGCAATGATGTTCTGGGACAAAGCCCGCGTCGTTCCCCAATTGGCCCGCGCCTGCTTAACGTCTTTATCAACGCCGAATGAAAGAGTAGCGTCGTTTACGGAGGCGGTGACGTGTTCCAAAATTTTCAAAACCGCGGCGTTGTTTTTGTGCTTGAATTCCAAATTGCCGTCCCTGATCGCGACTTCCACTCCTTCCGGTATTTTTATCGGTTGTTTTCCTATTTTGCTCATAAATTAAACGATTACCAGATTTCAAATAAAACCTCCCCTCCTATTTTCATTCTCCGCGCTTCCTTGCCGGACATGACGCCGCGGGGAGTTGAAACGACGAGAAGCCCGAGTCCGCTTCTTACCGGACGCAATTCGCGATAACCGACGTAAATCCGGCGCGACGGTTTGCTGACAAGCTTAACGCTGCCGATTTTCCCGCTTCCATCTTCGTCGTACTTCAGTTTGACGTCAAGATATTTTTTGACTCCCTTTCCCTTTTTTTCAAAGCTTTCCACGAAACCGTTTTTCGCCAGGGCCGCCAAAATCGCCTCGCTTAAATTTGACGAGGGAATTTTGACGGATTCCTTTTTAACCGCCTGGGCGTTTTTGAGTTTTATAATCATATCGGAATGCATGGAAGTTTTACGCCGATTACCAGCTCGCTTTTCTGACGCCGGGGATTTCCCCTTTGCCGGCCAGCTCTCTAAAACAAATGCGGCAAATTCCGTAATCTCTTATGAAAGCTCTTTTTCGACCGCAGCGAAAACAGCGCCTGACGGCGCGCGTCGCGTATTTCGGCTTTTTTTTCGCTCTCGCGATTACTGATTCTTTCGCCATTTTTTAGAATTTCAAGGGAAATTTCATTGACTTGTAAAGTTCAAGCGCGTCTTCTTTTTTTCTCGCCCGAACCACCGCCGTTATTTCCAGGCCGAAGCTGAAATGCGAAACCTCGGTGTCAATCTCCGGAAACACGGTATGTTCTTTCACGCCGATTGTCAAATTTCCCTTGGCGTCAACGCTGTCCCGGCTGATGCCGCGAAAATCCCGCACCCGCGGCAGAGCGGCGTTCACGAGCCGATCCAAAAAATCATACATCCTTTTGCCGCGAAGTGTCGTCTTTAAACCGACGACGTCGCCTTCGCGAATTTTGAATCCGGCAATTGATTTTTTCGCCCGCGTCAAAGCCGGTTTTTGGCCGGTTATCAAAGAAAGCGATTTGGTTACTTCCGGAAGAATTTTTTCGTCAAATTGCGGCTGTTGTCTCATCTTCCCGACGCCGACGTTTATAACGACCTTCTCTATCTTGGGCGCCATAAAAACGTTGGAGAGATTGAGGGTCTCCCGCATTTTTTTGACTATCGTCTCTTTATACGCTTTTTCTAAATTAACGCTTGGCATTTTTTGCAATATCTTAACATTACTCCCTTTTCAAGGCGACGGCCGACGCGGACGGCCGAAGCGCACTTGCCGCAGACAACCATAAGATTGGAGGCGTTTATCGGTCTCGGAACGGAAATGACCTCTCCCTTTTTCCCCTGCTGTTTCGGCCTGACGTGTTTTTTGTAAAGATTCAAGCCGTCCACCATCGCTTTGGCCGCGGCCGGAAAAACCTTGGAAATTTTTCCGCTTTTACCGCGATCTTTGCCGGCTAATATTTTGACCGTATCTCCTTTTTTGACGTTCATGATAATATAATAAAATATAACTGAATCAGATTATTTCTTCAGCCATGGAAATTATCTTGTCAAATCCCTTTTCTTTCAGTTCGCGGGGAACCGGACCGAAAACGCGGGTCGCCCGCGGTTCTTTTTTGTCCACCAAAACGACGGCGTTCTCGTCAAAACGGACGTAGGATCCGTCCGGGCGGCGCAAAGGAGCGCGCTGTCTGACGACAACCGCCTTGACGACGTCTTTCTTTTTTACCGTCTTGCGCGGTTCGGCGACTTTCACCGAAGCGATGATAATGTCGCCGACAAACGCATAGCGGCGGCGGGTCGCTCCGGGAATGCGAAAACACTGGACGATTTTCGCCCCGCTGTTATCCGCTACTTTTAACATTGTTCGTTCTTGAATCATGGGTTAAATTAAAATTTGGAATTTCGCAGGCTTGCCTGCCGGCAGGCAAGTGGTCCGCGGATATCATTGCTCGCCGATTCCCGTCTTTTGAATTACTCTCCACCGTTTTTCTTTGGACAAAGGCCGGGTTTCTTCAATGACAACTTTGTCGCCGACTTTGCACTCGTTTTTCTCGTCATGCGCTTTAAATTTTGTTCTGACGTAAAAACGCTTTTGATAAAGCGGATGCGCCTTCAGGCGGGTAACGGCCACGACGACCGTCTTGTCCATTTTGTCGGAAACAACCTCGCCGACAATCCTTCTTTTTTGAGCCGTGTTTTTCATAAGCTATTTAGTATTGATTAAAGTGAGGATTTTGGCAATGGTCTTTTTCGTCTCTCGGATTTCCCCGACATTCTTCACTTTTCCCGCCGCCAAATCAAATTTTAAGCCGCGCAACCGCTCGCGGCCGGAAATCAGATTTCTCCGCAATTCTTCGGCGGATTTGTTTTTTAATTCTTGAAAAGCGTTTTTCTTCATAAATAAAAATTAATCCCGGACAATGACTTTTGTTTTGATGGGAAGTTTGTGACCGGCGAGCCGCAGCGCTTCGCGGGCCGTTTTTTCGGAAAGGCCGTCCATTTCAAAAAGCATCCGCCCCGGTTTGACGGGACAGACGTAATGATCGACGGCGCCCTTTCCCGAGCCCATCGTCACTTCCGGCGGTTTCTTGGTGATCGCCTTGTCGGGAAAAATCCTGATCCAAACCCGCCCCTCTCTTTTCGTATGGTGGCTGATCGCCCGTCTGGCGGCTTCAATCTGACGGGAATTTATCCAGGCGCCCTCCGTCGCCTGCAAACCGATTTTTCCGAAAGACAAAGAAAGACCTCGCGTTTCGGTCATCCGCTTCAGCGACCGTCCTTTGTGCCATTTTCTGTGTTTTACTTTTTTCGGCATTAACATAAGCGTTTTATTTAAAAAATTTTGTTTGAAAACGTTTTCTGTTCCCGGACTTTTGCTTTTGAATTTCGGCCGCGGGAGTCGGAGAACACCTCTCCTTTATTCACCCAGACCTTCACGCCCACCGTTCCGTAAGTCGTGTAAGCGGTCGCTTCACCGTAATCAATGTCGGCTCTCAGCGTATGAAGCGGCAGCTTTCCTTTCCCCAGCCATTCCGTGCGGGCAATCTCGCCGCCGTCAAGCCGGCCGGCCACTTTGATTTTCGCGCCCAGCACTTCGCGATGCTGTAAAATCTCCTCAAGGTTCTTTTTTATCGTCCTTCGGAACGGAAAACGCTTTTCCAAATCCCAAGCGATATTTTGCGCCGAAACGGCGGCTGAAACGTCCGATCTTTTCAATTCTTCAACGTTCAAATTAAGCGCCAGCGGTTCCTTGAACTTATTGGCCGCCCGCAGTTTTTTAACGGCCGATTCCAGAAGCTTTTTCAAATCTTCAATGCCCTTTCCGCCGCGGCCGATAACCAGACCCGGTCGCGACACGCGTATAAAAATCCGGCAAGCGTTGGCGGTTCGCTCAATGTTAACGGAGGAAATTCCGGCGACGCCGATTTTCTCACCGATAATGCGGCGCAGCATTATGTCCTCCTCAAGGTATTGCCGCGCGTTTTTTTTATTGACAAACCAACGGCTGTTCCAGTCGTTGATGATTCCCAATCTTAACGAACTCGGTTTGATTTTGTTTCCCATAATCTTATACGGACTTTCTATACGGATTTTCTCCTGAAAAATTTCTTGAATATTCCCGGGGAACTCGGCGGGTAAGCGCCCTGCTTTTCGCGCAATTCTTTTTTAACTCCCGAAGCCGGCTGCTCTTTGGCGGCTTCCCGCTTTTTTTCTTCGGCGCGCCTCTTTTCTTTTCCGGTTTTTTTCCCGGACTTTCCGCCTAATTTTGAGGCGGCGGCGATTTTGAACCGGGGAGCGGCCGTTTTTGCCGACTCAACCAGCGTTAAAGTAATATGGCTCATTTTTTTTTGAAGCGGCGAAGCCGAACCGCGCGCGCGAGGCAAGTATCTCTTAAGCATCGGACCCTTGTCAACCGTAACACTCTCCACGATCAATCCTTCGGGATTCATTTTCCGGTTGTTTTTTGCGTTGCTTGCCGCCGAACGCAGAAGTTTTAGGAGGGGCTTTGCGGCGCGGTTGGTTTTAAACAAAAGCTGAGCCTCGGCTTCGTTGACGGAAAGGCCCTTTATCAAACCGGCGATCAGCCGCGTTTTTCTCGGCGCAATCCTCAAATAATTCAACCGCGCCGTTTCTCTTTTAACTTGTGATTCCGTTTTTTTCATAAAATTAAGCGAATCGCCTTATTCTTTCTTATTTTTTAGCGGCGGGGGCGGGCGCGGGAGCGGCGGTGGCCGCTTTCTGCTCCAATTCCTTTTGTATTTTTCCGCCGTGGCGGGTAAATTTGCGCGTCGGCGAAAACTCTCCCAGACGATGGCCGACCATTTCTTCGGTAACCATAACCGAAATAAAATCCTTCCCGTTATGAACGCCAAAAACGAATCCGACCATTTCCGGAGAAATCTCGGAGTCCCGCGACCACGTTTTTACGGCCGTCCGATCGCCCGGCTTTAACGCGGCTATCTTTTTAAGCAGTTTTAAATCCACGTAGGGACCTTTTTTTGAACTTCTACTCATATGTTTTTCGTTAAATTATTTCCTTCTTTTAATAATCATCCTGCTTGAAGACAGCTTTCTCTTGCGCGTCTTGCGGCCGCCGGTGATTTTACCCCATTTCGTTTTCGGACGACGGGTGCCGCGCACCGCCCGGCCTTCGCCGCCGCCATAAGGATGGTCAACCGGATTCATCGCCGATCCTCTGACGGTCGGGCGAATGCCCAGCCACCGCGAACGGCCGGCTTTTCCGATGGTAACGAGACCGTGGTCGGGATTGGAAACCTGCCCGATGGAAGCGAAATTATCCCAATGAAGGCGCCTTATTTCCCCGGACGCCATCCGCAATTCGGAAAATCCGTCGGCGTTGGCCAGAACTTCGGCGTAACTGCCGGCCGAACGCGCCAATTGTCCCCCTTTCATTTTCTGAATTTCAACGTTATGCACGAAATAGCCGACCGGAATGTTTTTCAGCTTCAGCCGATTGCCGGATTTCAGCTGGGCGTTCTCCGAAACGACGATCTCGTCTCCGGTTTTCATATCTTTGGCCGCCAAAATATACGCTCTCGCTCCGTCTTTATAAAGAACGCGCGCGATAAAAGCGGAGCGGTAGGGATCGTACTCTATTGTTTCCACGCGCGCGGGAACGTCAATCTTCGCCTGCTTAAAATCAATAAGGCGATAAAGTTTTTTATTCCCCCCGCCCTGATGACGGACGGTTATTCTTCCCTGATTGTTCCGGCCGGCCGACTTCGGAACGTTTTTGAGCAGGGACTTGAACGGTTTGGCCGCGCTTAAAATTCCCCGATAATTGACGACGGTCATATGCCTGCGCGATGCGGTTGTCGGTTTGAAAGTTTTCATAAATCAAACTTTAGTGAGGCAGTATATCAATTGTCTGCCCGGATTTCAACGTTAACACGGCCTTTTTGTATCCCGGGATTTTTCCCACCGACCGGCCAAGCCGTTTTTTCTTCGGCCGGACGTTTATGACGTTGACCGAAACGACGTTTACTTTGTAAAGCGATTCAATGTTCTTTTTGATTTCCCGCGACGACGCTTTTTTATCAACGACAAACGCGTACTTGTTCAGCCGGCTCAACGCCGTCGTCTTTTCGGTAACCAGCGGCCTTTTGATCAAAAGCGGATTCGTCCCGCCGGAGATTTCTTTGCGGCCGGAAACGACAACCGGCTCCGCGACCGGCTTGGACGCTTCTTCCTTTTTTCTTTTAACGCCTAAAATGCTCATGATTCGTTTTTATTTATATTTTCACGGCTTTTTCCACCTGTTCAACGGCGCTTTTATCCAAAACGATATTTTTGTGCTTCAGCAAATCAACGACGTTCAGCGCGTTCGGGCTGACCGCCTTCACTCCTTCAATGTTGCGCGCCGCCAAACGGACGCCGCGATTTTCCGCCGCCGGAACAAGCAAAATGCTCGTCTTTTTTTTATTGAACAAACCGCTGATCGCCGAAAAAACGATTTTCGTTTTCGGATTTTCAATATTCAAAGAATCAACGATTTTCAGATTGTCTTCTTTCAATTTCTTGGACAAAACGCAGGCAAACGAGGCCCGTTTCATCTTTTTGTTGATTTTTTTGGAAAAATTTCTCTCTTTCGTCGGCCCGAAAGTCACGCCCCCGCCGACCCAAAGAGGAGAACGAATTGAGCCGTGCCGCGCCCGGCCGGTCCCTTTCTGGCGCCACGGTTTTTTTCCGCCGCCCCTCACCTCTCCCCTGCCCTTGGCGTGAGCAATCGTTTGGCGGCTGTTGCCGAGCTGGGCAAGCAGCGCCTGATGAACGAGATCGGCGTTCCACTCGCGAGCGAAAACCCGGTCGGAAAGATCAACCTCTCCGATTTTTTCGTTCTTTAAATTATACAGATCGGTTTTCATGATTTTCGCGTTATTTTTTGGCAACTTTAACGATCTGAAGCAATCCGCCGCGATGGCCGGGGACGGCTCCTTTCACCATTAAAAGATTGTTGGCGCCGTCAATAGAAACGACTTTCAAATTTTTCACGGTAACGCGGTTGCCGCCCATCCGTCCCGCCATTCTCCTGCCTTTCGCGACCCGCTGCAGAGCTGTGCTTCCGATGGAACCGGGCGCGCGATAACGATTTTTCTGCCCGTGCGTTTTAGGCCCGCCGCCAAAGCCGTGCCTTTTGACGACGCCCTGAAAACCGCGACCTTTCACCGTTCCGATAACATTTACCGTATCTCCTTCTTTAAAAACGGAGACGTCTATTTTATCTCCGACGGCGCGGCCGGAACCCCTGAATTCTCTCAAGTGGCGCGGATTTCCCAAATCCTTCAATTGGCCGCGAAGCGGTTTGTTTATTTTTTTCTTTTCTCCGAAACCGACTTGAACCGCCTCATAGCCGTCTCCTTCTTTCGTTTTCACCCGCGTTACGACAACGGGCCCGGCCTTAATGACCGTTACGGGAATAACGTTGTCGTTTTTAAAAATCTGGCTGTTTTTTATTTTTGTTCCAAGAATGAAATCCATAGAATGAAATCCGAAGAATCCGAAATCTGTTTGCTATTGAAAACGACCGAGGTAAAGCCCGGCCGTTTTCAATGACCAACGCAAGAACCAATCCTACATCATTTTTATCTCAATGTCCACCCCCGCCGGCAGATTCAGATCGGTAAGCGATTCAATAATCTTTGACGAAGGATTCAAAATGTCAATCAGGCGCTTGTGAATCCTTAATTCAAACTGCTCGCGCGAATCCTTGTGGACGAAAGTTGATTTATTGACCGTGTAACGCTTCATCTCCGTCGGCAAGGGAATGGGACCGAGGGTCTCGGCGCCGTTGCGCTTGGCTATTTCCATAATCTGGCGGCACGAATTGTCAATCAATTTATGATCGTACGCCTTGATGCGCAAGCGCAATTTGTCTTTTTCGTTTTTTTGTAGAGGTGCCATAATGCGAAAATGATGTTCTTCCCGCTTTGTTCCGGCGTTTTTTTAACCGGCTTATGCCGATTTATTTGTTTATCTTAAGCACCACTCCGGCGCCGACGGTCTTTCCGCCCTCGCGGATGGCAAACCGCTGTTTTTCTTCCAGCGCCACCGGAGCGATAAGCTTCACCGACAACTTGACGGTGTCGCCGGGCATGACCATTTCCATTCCCTGCGGCAAAGTCACTTCTCCGGTAACATCGGTGGTGCGAATATAGAATTGCGGCTTGTAACCGGCGAAAAACGGCGTGTGCCTTCCCCCTTCTTCCTTGCTTAAAATGTAGACCTCGGTTTCAAATTCGGTGTGGGGGGTAACGCTGCCGGACTTGGCGAGAACCTGTCCGCGCTCAACGTCGTCTTTTTTAAGGCCGCGCAACAGGATGCCGACGTTGTCTCCGGCCCGTCCTTCGTCCAAAAGTTTGTTGAACATTTCAATTCCGGTAACGATCGTTTTGGTCGTCGGGCGAATGCCGATGATTTCAATTTCCTCGTTAACCTTGACGAGCCCTCTTTCAACGCGGCCGGTTACGACCGTTCCGCGCCCTTCAATGGAGAAGATGTCTTCTACGGGCATAAGAAACGGCCTGTCGGTTTCCCGCACCGGCTCCGGAATGAAATTGTCCAAAGCGGCGACAAGATCCAAAATCGGCTTGGCGGCTTCTTCGTCGGCGCTCTTTGATTCCAGCGCTTTCAAGGCCGAACCGCGGATAATCGGCGTTTCGTTTCCCGGAAAGTCGTATTTCTTCAGAAGTTCGCGGATCTCTTCTTCAACCAGATCAATGAGGCCCGGATCGTCAACCATATCCACCTTGTTGAGAAAAACGACGACCGCCGGGACGCCCACCTGGCGCGCCAAAAGAATGTGCTCTCTCGTCTGAGGCATCGGACCGTCGGTGGCCGAAACAACGAGAACCGCGCCGTCCATCTGCGCCGCGCCGGTAATCATGTTTTTGATGTAATCGGCGTGGCCGGGCGCGTCAATGTGCGCGTAGTGGCGCTTCTCCGACTCGTATTCGGAGTGGTGAAGCGCGATGGTGATTCCGCGAGCTTTTTCCTCCGGAGCGTTGTCAATCTGATCTACTTTCTCTTCCTTTTTGGTCAAGCCCTTCATAAAAAGGACGTGGGTAATCGCCGCCGTTAAAGTCGTTTTGCCGTGATCGACGTGGCCGATCGTGCCGACGTTGACGTGCGGCTTAGTCCGTTCAAATTTTTCTTTTTCCGCCATATTTTTTTGTTTTTTTGTTTAATTATTTTAAATTCAATCCGCGACCCAGTTTGAAAATCTTACAACGGGATATTTTTAATGTCAATATCTTTTCCCGTTTTAAGTTCTTCCACCAAATTAACGAGCTTTTCGTATTCCGCCCAGGTCATCACGACATAACGCGGATCGTCGCCGTCTAAGATCACGCACTTGCCGCATCCTTCTTTTAAAACGAATTTGATTTTGGAAAAAGCGTCCATAATATCGCCGGTAACGCCGTTATTGTTTTTTTCCTTCAACAATCTGCGTTTCAATATTCTTCGGCACCTCTTCGTAATGGCTGAACTCCATCGTAAAACCGCCTCGCCCCTGCGTCATCGACCTTAATTTCGTGGCATAGCCGAACATTTCGGAAAGAGGCACCAGCGAGTCAATCACTTTAACCCCGGGACGATCGTTCATCGCTTCTATTTTCCCTCTCTTGGAATTCAAGTCGCCGGTAATGTCTCCCAAGAATTCCGCCGGCGCGATCGTCTGAATTTTCATTATCGGCTCAAGAAGCGTCGCCTTGGCGCGCCTGGCGGCTTCCTGCAAAGCCATTGAGGCGGCGATTTTGAAAGCCGCCTCGGAAGAGTCAACTTCGTGGAAAGAGCCGTCGTAAAGCGTCGTTTCAACGTCAACCATCGGATATCCGCCAACAACGCCCTTGGCCAGCGCTTCTTTCACGCCTTTTTCAACGGCGGGAATGTATTCCTGCGGAATAAGGCCGCCCTTGATGGCGTTGATAAATTCCGATCCTTTGCCGCGCTCAAGCGGTTTAACTTTCAGCCAAACATGGCCGTATTGGCCACGACCGCCGGATTGCCGAATGTATTTACCTTCGGCTTCCGCTTCGCCCTTGACGGTTTCTTTATAAGCGACCTGCGGCCGCCCGACGTTGGCTTCAACCGTGAATTCCCGCTTCATCCGATCAACGATGATTTCAAGATGCAACTCGCCCATCCCCGCGATAAGCGTGTCTCCGGTCTCCTGGTCGGAACTGATGCGGAAAGTCGGATCTTCCTCCGCCAAACGGCGAAGAGCGATGCCCATTTTTTCCTGATCGGCTTTCGTTTTCGGTTCAATTTTAATCGCGATAACCGGTTCCGGAAAGACGATTTTTTCCAAAACAATCGGGTGTTCGGGATCGCAAAGAGTGTCTCCGGTGGTCGTATTTTTTAAACCGACGATGGCGCCCAATTCTCCGGCGTAAACCTCTTCCACTTCTTCTCTCTGATTGGCATGCATTCTGACAATCCGGCCGATGCGCTCCTGGGTGTTTTTCACCGAATTCAAAACGTAACTGCCGCGCTTCAAAGTGCCGGAATAAACGCGGAAAAAAGTCAACGACCCCACGAAAGGATCGGAGGCGATTTTGAAAGCCAGCGCGGCTAACGGCTCTTCGTCTTTGGGCCGCCGCTCCGCCGTCTCGCCGATTTTAACGTTCGTTCCTTTGACCGGCGGCAAATCGGCCGGCGAAGGAAGATAATCAATAACAGCGTCCAGCATCAGCTGAACTCCCTTGTTTTTCAGCGCCGAACCGCACAAAACGGGGATGATCGCTCCTTTAATGACGGCCTTCCTTAATGTTTCGCGCAGATCGTCTTCGGAAATTTCCTTGCCTTCCAAATACCGGCTCATTAAATTTTCATCCTCCTCAACGATTTTTTCCACCAATTCTTTCCGGCGCGTTTCCACCGCTTCTTTCATATTTTCGGGGATTTCTTTTTCCACGAGGCGCTCGCCCAATTCTCCTTCGGAGCCGTAGGCCTTGCGGCGGATGATATCAATGACGCCCTCAAAAGAACTTTCAAGGCCGATCGGCAATTGGATGGGGACGGCGTTCGGATTAAGCCGCTCCCGAATGGACTTCAAGCTTCCTTCAAAACTCGCCCCCATTCTGTCCAGTTTGTTGATAAAACAGATTCTCGGAACGTTGTATTCGTCGGCGTAGCGCCAATTCGTTTCCGACTGCGGCTCCACGCCGGAAACGCCGTCAAAAACGACGACGGCCCCGTCCAATACTCGCAGGGAACGCTTGACCTCCACCGTGAAATCAATGTGTCCGGGGGTGTCAATAAGATTGATGCGATGCTCAAACGCTTTATCCCCTTTGTTGTAAGTGGGAACCCAAAAACAAGTAGTGGCGGCGGAGGTGATGGTTATTCCCCTTTCCCTCTCCTGTTCCATCCAGTCCATTACCGTAGTCCCTTCGTGAACCTCGCCGATTTTGTAGGAAATTCCGGTATAAAAAAGAACCCGTTCGCTGACGGTCGTTTTTCCCGCGTCAATGTGGGCGATGATGCCGATATCGCGGACTTTTTCTATTGGATAAGTTCTGGCCATATTTTTATAAATAAATTTTCAATTTACAATTTACAATCGTAATCAAAACGATCGGTTTGAAAATTTAAAATTGATTTTTACCAGCTGAAATGCGCGAAAGCGCGGTTGGCTTCGGCCATCCGGTGAGTGTCCTGCTTTTTCTTTATCGCCGCGCCTTCGTTCTTGGAAGCGGCGAGTAATTCCTCCGCCAGTTTTTCCGCCATCGCCTTGCCCTTTTTGGATCGGGCGGCGGCGATTATCCAGCGGCAAGCCAGCATGAATTTTCTTTCCGGCCTCACCTCTCTCGGCACCTGATAGTTGGCGCCGCCGACGCGCCGCGAAGCGACCTCCACCAACGGAGAAACGTTTTCAAGCGCCTTTTTAAAAATGTCCGCGGGATTTTCTTTGGCGGTTTTTTCAATTTTGTCAAAAGCGCCGTAAAGAACTCTCTCGGCAACCGACTTTTTTCCGTCCCGCATCAGATAATTAATGAACCGCCCGATGGCGATGTTTTTGTGCCTGACGTCCTCTTGATATTTTTTTTTGTAGTTGCGCTTTCTTCTCATTTTTTATTTGGTTTTTTTCTGTTCTCCTTTCTGTTCTCCTTTTTTGGCTCCGTACTTGCTGCGCTGCTGCTTTCTGGCGGAAACGCCGGTCGTATCCAGAACGCCGCGAATGATGTGATAGCGCACTCCCGGCAAATCTTTGACGCGGCCGCCGCGAATGGCCACCACCGAGTGCTCCTGGAGATTGTGGCCTTCCCCCGGAATGTAAGCCGTAACCTCCATGCCGTTGGTGAGACGGACGCGCGCCACCTTGCGCAAAGCGGAGTTCGGTTTTTTCGGCGTAGTGGTGAAAACCTTCAGACAGACGCCGCGTTTGAACGGCGACGAAGAAATGACCGGACGGTTTTTAACGTAATTAAAATAGCGGCGCAAAGCCGGCGTTTTGGATTTCCTGGCCGCCGTTTTCCTTCCCTTTTTCATTAATTGACGAATCGTAGGCATATATTTTTTTAAGCGCGACAAAAACGCTTAGCAAAAACGCTTCAAAAGAATAGCAAACGGCGATTTCTTTTGTCAACATTTTGTACTCGTCCAGCACATATGAGACTCTGCGGGCGTTAACTTGTTGCAAATATACCTCAATGGAGAAATTAAGCCAATCGACCAGTGTGGCCTGCGGGTGTTGTACCAAAGTAACCAATCCATAAGCTGGCGGTTGAACTCCTCAAGATCATAAGCTAAAAGCTGCCGATGT
>JACRHY010000025.1 GCA_016215765.1 Parcubacteria group bacterium | reverse complement strand
TCGTCGCACCACCGGAAAACGGCGGCGTTCTGCTCAACGGTCGTTCCTTTATGAACGCCGTCAAGGATTTTTTGCGATCCCGACTCAACGCCAATCAGCATTTCCCGCAAGCCGTGATCGCGCATAAACTGCAGATAATCGCGGCCGCCGTGACGAAAAATAATATCCGTCCGGCCGAAGCACCGCCAGACAAATCCTTCCTCTTTCATCAGCAGGCACATTTCTTTCATACGCGACGGATTAATCGGCAGAATGTCGTCGTAATACTGAATAGCCTCAAAGCCGAGGTTCTTTATCTGGCGATATTCTTCCGCGATTTTTTCAATCGGCGCGTAGCGCACCCGCCGCGACCAAAGGTTGGGCGAATCGCAGAAATCGCACCTCTTGGGACAGCCCCGCGAAGTGAACATCGTCGTTGCGCGGCGCTTGATCCCGCGCTCATCTTCCAAGAAATAGCGGTAGTCGGAAGCTCGCGACCGATCGGGAACGTCTATTTTTCCCAAATCGGCGATCAGCGGAAATTCCACGATTCCGGCATTGAGTTTTTCCAAAGCCGCCGGATTGTCGAGAGAAAGCATTTTCAAGTCGTCGCCGGACATAAGCAATGAACGCCTGTTCACCGCAATGTCAACGGCTTTTAAAATGGCCTCTTCGCCTTCGCGCCTGACGACCACCGGAAAATACCGGCGGCTGTTGCGCGGATAATTGGTGACGTGCGGACCGCCCAAAACCGCCGGTACGCCGCGCGCGGCCAGTTCGCGTCCGATCTTTCTGATTTCCATTCCCTGCGGCGAAGTGCCGGAGACCAGATAAACGTCAAAGTCCGCGGGCAAGTCTGCCGCCTGAAGATCGCGCTGGGACATATCAATGAAATCAACGTCGTGTCCGGCCTTTTCCAGCACCGGCCACAAGTACCACAACCCCAGCGGCGGAAAAACCATCGGATCTTCCAGAAAAGTAGAGCGGGGAAAAATCAGGCAGATTTTCACCGATTGCCTCCTTTTGCCAAAGAACAATTGAGAAAATAATAAATGATATTCGTACCGCAGGGCAAGCCCCGCAGTATAAAAACCGTTTATTTTTGTTTGAAATCGCCTTCAGTTAAATTGGCTTGGCGCAAAATTGATTTAAAAGTTCCGAAAGGGATTTCTCTTTTTCCGGCCGGAACGATGACGGCCAGAGTCGGACTGCCGACTTTTCTGAATTTCACATGACTGCCTTTCTGGGAAATATAAATAAAGCCCTTTTTCTGAAGGACTCTGATAATATGCGCGGATGAATAAAATTTAGGCACGGCAGATTGACATTTTGACAAGCTCCGGCTTCTCGATTTTCGTCACCTTTGGGACGCTCCTGTCTTCAAAATACAACCCCAAAGCTTCGTCTAAAGCGGCCAATGCCTCTTTTTTATTCTTGCCAAAACTGGAGACGTCCACATTCAAACACTGAGCAACGTAATATTTTCCTTCTTTCCAAACGACGTTTTTTAAATCAATTTTACGCATATTTTTATGTCTCTGTGTTGCAATACTATCAAATAGGAAAAATAAATCAAATTTGCGAAAATGCCGATCCGGCGAAAAACGACGCTTTAGTCAACAAAGCGGAGCTTGACAATCGTCCAAAGAATTTTGAAGCCGTGGCGCCAGCCGATTTTCTTGCCTTCCTCGTAACTTCTCGGATGATAGCGAATCGGAACATCAACGGTTTTATACCCCAAGCGCAATAATTTACAAACCAGCTCATTGTCGTAATCAAAATCGTCGGTCTTAACTTCAATGGAATCAACCAGCCGTTTGGTAAACGCCTTATAACATCCTTCGTATTCGCCGGCGTCGTTCCAGTAAAGCCAGTTCGTCGTCCAGGTGATCGCCTTATTTCCCAGCCAGCTGATCCAATAAAGCGACTTGCGCCTTCGGGCGTCCCGTTCCGGCGCGATTCTGACGCCCAAAACCGCCTCCGTCCTGCCGTCCAAAATCGGCTTGATGACCGCCGCGTAATCGTTCGGGTCGTATTCCAAGTCGGCGTCCTGAATAAGCAGAATGTCGCCGGTTGCGTTTTTAAATCCCGCTTTGACCGCCGCCCCCTTTCCCGGCCGCTCCTCGCGCAAAGTTTTCACGCCCGTTAGCGATCGCGCGATTTCATAAGTGCCGTCGGAAGAATTATTGTCAACGACAATGATTTCCTTTTCCACCGCGCCCAGATCAACGGCCTGAACGCGCCGGATTATTTCAGCGAAGGTTCCTTTTTCGTTGTAAGCGGGAATCACTATTGAAAGTTTCATAAGGAGTCGTTTCCGTTATTGCCGTTTCTTCTCCGACGATAAATCAGAATGAAAACATAACCGATTATCCCCGCAATCACGGAAAACAACAAGGTGATGACGTGAGAGGCGAGGCCGGCGGCGAAAGCCGTTTCTTTGTCAAATCCCAGCATCATCAAGCCGAGCATCGCCGAGGCCTCATACGCGCCGAAGCCGCCGATGGGCTGGACCGGCAATAAGCTGACGGCGGCCGGAAACGCGACGACGAAAACCGACTGCCAAAAAGAAATTTCAAGGCCGAGCGCCAAAAACGTCAGCCAGAACATCAAGAAAATCAAAATCCACAAGAAAACCGACAAATAGGAAAGCTTGACGAAATTCTCGTAGCGGCGAACGTCGGCCAGCTTCGCCGTCACCTCTCCGAAGCCCGCCAAAAAACGGCCGACAACGGCGAAACGGTCAAGCGTTAAAAACCGCGCGACCGCTTCCGCGGCGGCAAAAAGCCGTTTTTCCCAAAAAACAAACGCCAAAAAAAGAAGCGCGACCGCCAGAAATCCGAACATGGCCAGCGCCGCCGCTTCCCGCGCGTTTTGGAGAGAATAAGAAACGAAAAAAACGGAGAGCATCACCAGCCCGGAAGCGGTCAGCATGTCAAAAACGCGGGAAACGATAAGCGAATAAACATTTTCCGCGTCGCTTACTCCGCCGTTCTTCCTGATTAAATAAACGTAAGAAAGCTCGCCCGTGCGCGCCGGCAGAATGTTGTTAATCATGGCGTGAACGGAAGCGATGTTATAAAGCCGCCCAAGCGGCGCCTTGCCGCCCAAAACGAAATAAAACCGCCACGCCCGAAAAAAATTAACCGCCAGATACGCCGCGAAAGCGGCGGCTATCAGCGACCAGTCAACGCCGCGAAAAACGGCCGCCACCTGCCCGAAAGAAATCCGGCGGGACAAAAAATAAAAAATCGCCGCCGCGACGGCAACGGAAACGGCATACTTACCGGCTTTTTTGAAGATATTATTTGACGGCATAAAGGTAATAACCGGCTGTTGTCGTTTTCTTTTCCGTTTTGAAAAATTTGTCCAGAAGGCGGCAAACGGGCTCAAGGATAAATTTTAAACGATTTTGAAAAGGAAAGAAAAACATCAGCGCCAAAAAATAACCGCCGTGCTTTTTGATTTCCAGCCGCGTAAAATCTTTAAATAGCCGCTTTAAGCCGTCCTCCGTAAAGCGAAAATAATCAAAGTAGGCGGGCGGGCGGGCGTGATAGGGATAAACGAAGTGCGTGTAAACAAGCGCCTTTCCGCCCGGCTTGAGAACCCTTTTTATTTCTTCAACCGCTTTTTTGGGATCGTGAACGTGCTCCAAAACCGAAAGGCAGATTATCGCGTCCACGGAGCCGTTTTGAAGCGGCATTGCGTGAATGTCGCCGACGATTGAAGGGTTATATTCCGGAGCGGAATCAAGCGTCCGATAGCGGCAATTTTTGAACCAATCGCGATATTGCGCCATCCGCTTTTGAAAAGGCGAGCCGCCACCGACGTCAAGAACGTCTTTTTCGCGGGCAATTTCACCGATTTTTTCCTCAAAAAATTTTTCGTAATCGTATTTCATAAAAACGAAAATCAAAGATGTCTATTTTTTCCGGCACTCCCGCCATAGCCGCAGATACTCTTGAAGATATTCTTCTTTCGTCGGCCGGTTGCCGAGCGCGCCGCCCGCTTTGGCGGCCAAGCCGTCGCGCAGTTTTTTATCACCGATGACTTTTATCATCGCTTCTTCCAGTTTCGCCCTGTCGCCGACCGGAACAACCAGTCCGTTTTCGCCGTCGCGGATAATTTCTCCGGCAACGCCGACGTCGGTCATCACGACGGGACAGCCGGCGGCCCGCGCTTCAATCACCGTCCGACCGTAACCCTCGTAATTGGAGGTCAGCAAAAATAAATCGGCCGTTTTGAAATACGAAGCTGCGTCATCTGTCCGGTTTTCCAGTATAACATTATTTTTCAATCCGCCGGCCGCGATCCGGGCGGCGCAATTTTTCCGCTCCTGGCCGTCGCCGACGATAACAAGTCCCGTCCGGGGATATTTTTCCGCCGCGGCCGCGAAAGCGTCTATCGCCAAAGCGATATTTTTTTCCCGCGACAGCCGCGACAGCATTAAAATTATAAAATCAAACTGCGGATACTTCCGGCGCAGATCGGTCTTAATAGGCGCGTTCCGGATCTCTTCAGCGTCAACGAAGATGGGAAGAACGGCAATTTTGGAATCTGGAATCTGGAATTTGGAATTTGGGGAAGATTTTGGGAAAGATAATGAATTTTTAATTCTTTCGGAAACGACCCGCGCGCAATCCGCTCGCGACAAAAGAAACCGCGCAAGACAAACGCGAAAACGATTGAGCGGCGATTCCTTTTTGAAATAAGGACTTAGAAAATCGGTGTGAATCTGAATCTGCCAGGGTATTTGAAACTTTCTCTTCAGACAATAACCGACCAGTCCGGTTTCAAAAGGATCCTGGGAAGTAACAAGCCACTGCCCGCCGGCCACCAGTATTTTTTTGGCGATTTTACGGGCGTTCCAAAAATAGAGCGGTTTCCAAAGAGCATCGGTCGGGTAAAGAAAAACATTGCCGAAATTCTGATTGGCGAATCCTTTTTTCGCGAAAACTATTATATGAAGCTCGTCCACTAAACGGCCGTACTCAATGATTCTCCGCCTTGCTTCGGAATTTTCGGCAAATAAATTTCTGTCCGTGCCTATCATTAAGACCTTCATACTTTTTTATAAACGCTTAAAAATTCGTCCGCGATGTCCCGCCAGGAATGGGTAAATCCGAAACGGGCGATTCTTTCCCTGCGCTCATTATAGTTATTTTCGTCCATCAGAAACAAAACCGCTTCCTTGACGCTTTTTTTGTCAAAAGGATCAACGAAAACGCCCAGCCCTTCCAGTTTTTCGGCCAGTCCGCATTCCTTCGTCAGGATAAACGGCTTGTCGGCGCCCAGACCCTCAATGATGAAGTTGGGAGCGAAATCGGAAACAGAAACCGTCGCCAGAGCGTAGGAATTCTTTATTTTTTCCCGCAGTTCTTCCGCCGAAAGATTGTCAATTATTTCCAGCTCCGCCCCGCTTCCCTCCGCTTTTAATTCCTCAAAAACGCCGTGAAGCAGTTTTAAATTCTTAAATTTCGTCTTCCGGCCGGCGAACAAGAAGTTCTTTCTTTTCGCTTCCGCGCCGCCGGTTTTTTCCGGGTAGAAATTTTCAACGACGCGATTCTCTTTTTGGTTCAGCCGATAAATTTCTTCAAAAAAATTCTTTTGCCAGCGGCTGTTGAAAGCGAGCGCGGAGGCGTTTTGCAGAGTGAATTTTTGCAAAAGAGCGATGATTTTGAATTTTAAGGGAAAAGGCGGATGTTTCGCGTAAAAATCCTTAATGCCGATCAGGTTGCCGGTTGATTCCATGTAGGTTTCCCAGAGAAAATCGCCGCCGACCCGCAGAACGGTTTTTTTGCCGAAAATCCCGCCGGCCAAAACCGCCGGAAATCCGGTTGAAAACATATCAAGGGCGATCAGATAATCGCTTGCCGGCAAATTAAAAAGAACTCTCAAAAAATAAAAACAATGGCGGATGCCGGCGGGTATTTTTTTCTCAAAACGGTAAGCCAGAACCCGGACTTCGTGGCCGCGTCTTGAAAATTCTTCCGCCAAGTTTTTGGCGTATTTTGCCGGCCCCCCGATATCGGGCGGATAAACGCCGGTGCAAATCAGGATGCGCATAATTTCTCAAATATATTCTTCATTTTTCCCGCGATTAAATTCCAGTCGTATTTTTCTTCCGTCATTTTCCGGGCGTTGAAAATAATCGCC
>JACRHY010000024.1 GCA_016215765.1 Parcubacteria group bacterium | reverse complement strand
GCAAAATCCTCTTGCGAAAGCCCAAATCTTGTCCGGCGTTTCTTGACGTTTTCGCCAATGTTAATTTTGGTTGCCATAGTTTCACTAATTTGATAGTATTAAAGTGATTTGGTATACTTTCATTATCATACTATCAAAAATTATGATTTCTTTCAATAGGAATCGGCGGAACCAAAACCAAAAATTTGGGATGTTCTAATTAATTTGGTGTATCACATCCGTTGCAAACTATTGATCGTTTGAGTCTAAGAAACGCAAAAGTACGCGAGCAAAGTGACTCCGGTGTCCGCGCGGTGCGTGTTGCTTTGCGTATGAGCCGCCCCGTTGATTCCATAGCGCTCGTGGTAGTTGGTAGATTGAGCGTTGGGTGCGTAAGGTACGTGCGAAAGTCCTGTTCGCGCTCAAAGAACTCCAAAACGTGTTTGCGCACATACGAAGGACAGACTGGATCGTTGATGTATCGGCGAAGTGCCTGCCGAGCACGATTGCGTATCTGTACAGACTCATCGGCAAGGAGTATGCGTACCGCAGTTAGTATTTTGTCCCGCGCACTACTTCCGCGCGTTAGATATCGTCGCTAGGGCAAAATCCGACAAAGTTAGTTTTGGTGCCCCCACGGGGAATCGAACCCCGGTTTCGGCGCTGAGAACGCCGCGTCCTGGGCCACTAGACGATAGGGGCGCTGGGAGAGGATTCAAACTAGCGTTAATTTGACGATAGTTTGAATCCTGTTCTCCTATACCAGCTTAATCTCTTCCACCACCTTTTCCAAACCGATCGCGCGGGACGCTTTTACCAGCACGACGTCTTTCGGTTGAATAAGGTTCTGAACCGCCCGTCCCGCTTCTTCCGCCTCGTCAAAAGAGAAAATGTTTTTTTTCGGCATTCCGGCTTTGACGGCGGATTCGGCGATAATTTTCGCCGCCGCGCCGACGGTGACGAGAATGTCGGCGGATTTGGCCGCCAATCGGCCGATTGCTTCATGCGCTTCCGGCGAATACTTTCCTATTTCCAGCATATCGCCGAGAACGGCAATTTTTCTTTCCGTTTTTAATCCCTTCAACGCGTCCAGAGCAGAATGCACGGAAAGCGGAGAAGCGTTGTAGCTGTCGTCAATAATAAACGAGCCCTTTATCCCGTTTAAAATCGCCATTCGTCCTTTCGGAGAACGGTAATTCAGCAGAGCTTCGGAAATTTTAACCAGATTCAGCCCCGAAATCAAACCGACGCAGGCGGCGGCGGCGGCGGAATACGCGTGCGCTTTTCCGAAAACGCCGTCCAGCCGCGCCGGCACGAAACTTCCCCCGTATTCCAGTTTAAAAGAAATTCCCTCGGGAGCGCCGTTTTCCGACCGATTTTCAAAAGCGGAGACGCGGACGTCACTCCCCTCGCCGAAACCGAAAGTCATTATTTTGGCGCGGGTCCGCTCTCTCATGTCCATCACCGCTTCATCGTCAAAGTTGAGAACGGCAAAGCCGGAAACGGGAATGTCCTCAACCAACTTGGCCTTTTCGCGCGCTACGGCATCCGGTCCGCTGTAAAATTCAACATGCGGCGGGATTTCGCCGATGGCGGTAACGATGCCGATTTTCGGCCGGGCGATTTCCAGAAGATACTTTATGTCTCCCGGCTTGTCGGCGGCGTATTCCAAAATCAGCGCTTCCGGATATCCGAACCAGCGGCGGGGAAACAACAATCGGACGGCCGAAAAAAGAATTGTTTTGCACCAGAACAATTTTCCGCCGGCGGTTTCGGAATCGCTCAAAATCGTCAACGGCGCGCCTATTTCGTTATTGAAATTGCCGGCAGACGCGCGCGCCGTTTTCGCCGCTTTCGCCACCGCAAATACCGCTTCCTTAACGGATGTTTTTCCAACCGTTCCGGTAATAGCGATAATTTCCGGATCAAATTTTTCCGCCGTTTTCGCGGCGAGATATTTGATTGTTTTTTTCAGAATATTGACGAGGATTCCGTTCATTTTAATCAACGATCAGATTATCCGGCGGAACGCCGTAATAATTCAAAACAAACTGGGCAAGCTCTTTGAAAGCCGGCACGACCGTCATTCCGGCAAGCGTCGCCCGCGGCTTATCAAGTTTTATCAAGATGATAAATCGGGGACTGGACACGGGCGCGAAACCGACAAAAGTATGGATAAAACTATCCGAGTATCCGCCTTTTGTAAAGTCGGGAATCTGGGCCGTCCCCGTCTTGCCGGCTACGCGATAATTCGGAATGGCGGCGATTTTCGCTTTTTCCACGGCCGATTCCATCATCGCCGCCGTTTGCCGGGCCGCTTCTTCGCCGACGACGCGGCGGATAACCATCGGCTCAAGCGAGGCGTTAACGTACGGCCGCATCAGCACCCCGCCGTTGGCGATAACCGCAACGGCGTTGATCAATTGAAGCGGGGTAACGGAAACGCCCTGCCCGAAAGAAGCGGTGGCGAAATTGATGTCGCGCGCGCTTTCTTTAAGATTTTTCAAACTGCCGTTCAGTTCACCGGGTAAATCAACGCCCGTTTTTTCTTCAAAACCGAATTTTTTCAAATAATCGTAAAAAAGATCGTGACCGAGGCGACGCTCGGCGAAAACGGCGCCGGTGTTGACCGAGCCCTCAATAACGCCGGTCATCGTCAGTTTTCCGTGCGCCTTAAGATCCCAGTTTTTGATGGTACGGCCGTTTATGGTCAATTCGCCGTTATCGTAATAGGCGGTGTCGGGGGTTATCTTTCCGGCGTCCAGGCCGGACGCCATGGTAACGACTTTAAAAACGGATCCGGGTTCATAAATTTTTTGCGCCGCCGGATTTAAAAACAGCTTGACGTTTGACTTGTCATAATTATTCAAATCAAAGGCGGGATTGCCGGCCATCGCCAGAATTTTTCCCGTTTTCGGATCTTCAATAATGACGGTTCCTCCTTCGGCTTCAAATTTTTCCGTCAATCCGGCCAGAATTTTTTCCGATTCGTTTTGCAGATTGCGATCAACGGTCAAAACGACGTCTTCGCCGTAATCAATGTTTTTAATTTTATCGCCGACCGTATCCCCCTGTTTTCCGGAGAGCCGCTCGTCGTAAAAAAGCTCAACGCCATAACGGCCGGCCATTTTTTCGTCATCGGCGCTGGCGCCGACAAAACCCAGCAGTTGGGACGCGGAACCGGCCATCGGATAGTGGCGCATCATTCGGCCGTCAATATAAATTCCTCCAACGCCCGACTTTTTCACAGCCGTAATTTGTTCCGGAGCCGCTTTTTTGACCAGCAATTCGTAAAGATCACCTTTTTTATCAAACATTTTCAGCAATCTGTCCGCCTCAATTCCCGCGATGGGCGAAAGAATTTCCGCCGCCCCCTTTTTATCCGCGATTTCGTCGGGAACGGCAAAAATAGAAGAAAATTCCTTGTTGATCGCCGCCGGAATTAGATTTCCGTTCCGACCGGTGAAATAAATTTTGCCTCGCTTTGATTCCAGAATATCGGCCGATTGGTTTTGGGAAGCCGCCCGCGCGGAATAATAATCCCCCTTTTCAAGCTGAAGATTATAAAGACCTAAAATCAAAGCGGCGTATAAAACGCCAAAAAAACTTATCGCGATTATAAAGCGGACGCCCATGACTGATTCGCGTTTAAATATCGGGGATTGCCGTCCAGCGTCAGTCCGCTCTCCCACGCGACCGTTTCCAGAGCAGTCGCGTCCACCAGACGATAATAATCATTTTTCAGCTCAACATTGAGAAGTTCACCGTTGCGCAGAAAAAGAGATTGCCGCTCCGTTTCATGGCGCAGATTGACGATTCTGTTGTATTCAAAAACATAAGTCGCGCCGGTCAAAATCAAAACCGCCGCCAGAAGAATAATCCGGATATTTTCTTTCAGAAGGCCCTTTCTCGGCTGAAGTATGGTCATAACAAGAGAATTTAGAATTTGGAATTTAAAGAATTATTGCGGCTCTTAATTTCGCGGAGCGGCTGCGGGGATTGGCGCGAATTTCTTCCGGCGACGGTAATGCCGGTTTTTTCGTTAAAATTTCAATTTTTCCTTCTTTTTTCATTTTTTTGAAATAATTTTTCACCAGACGATCTTCCAACGAGTGAAAAGAAATAATGGCTGCGCGACCCCGCGGCTTTAAAATTTTCCCCAAGCCGTCCAGCAAACGCTCCAGATTTCCCAGTTCATCGTTGAGGTAAATCCTTATTGCCTGAAATGTCCTTGTCGCCGGATGAATTCGTCCCCGCTCGTAGTTTTTCGGAAGCGCCTCCCCGACGACATTCGCCAAATCTCCGCTTGTTTCTATCCGCTTTTTTCTTCGCCGCTCAACGATTGCCTTGGCTATTTTTCTGGAAAATCGCTCTTCCCCGAACTTATAAATAACGTCGGCCAGCTCTTTTTCGCTCAATCCGTTCACGACATCCGCCGCCGTCACTCCTGTTTCGGAGCTGTCGTAACGCATCGTCAGCGGCTCGTCTTTCAAAAAACTGAACCCCTTGCCGGCGAGTTGTTCAGAGGAAAATCCCAGATCAAGAATCAGGCCGTTCGCTCGGGGAAGCTTTTCCCGTTTCAAAATTTCCGGCAAATCGGCGTAATTCCCGTGAACCAGTATAACTTTTGACCTTTGATTTTTGACATTTAACTTTGCATGCTCAATGGCGTCTCTGTCCCAATCAATTCCTAAAAATGTTCCATCGGGCAAAATTCTTTCAATAATCTTGACCGCATGACCGCCGCCGCCGAGCGTCCCGTCAATGAAGAATTCGCCGGGTTTCGGATCAAGTATTTCTATAACCTCTTTGAAAAGAACGGGGACGTGAACCATAATTTCTAATTTTCAATTTACAATTTTCATTGAATTTACAAATTTTTCAATTTTCAAACCCGTTTAATAATTTATTTTATTGAAAATTGATTGCGGATTGTAAATTAGAAATTGAAAATTAATTATTATATTCCCAATTCCGACAATTTCTCCGCTATCTCGTCCGAAGCGCTTTCGGTTTTCTTCTTGTAAACGCTCCAGCCGGCGGCGTCCCAAATTTCCACTCTGTTGTAAAGACCGGCGACAATCGCTTCTTTTTTCAAACCGGCGTATTGGCGGAGATGGTCCGGAAGCAAAATTCTTCCCTGTCCGTCCAGTTCCGCTTCCGTCGCTCCCGCCAGCATCAGGCGCGTGAAAGCCCGCGAATTCGCCTGCGCGAGAGGCAAGGCAATCAGCTTCTGCGCCAACGCTTCCCAATCGGCCGCCGTAAAGACAAAAAGGCAACGATCAAGTCCGCGCGTTACGATGGCCGTTCCCCCAAGCTTGTTCCGAAACTTCGCCGGCATCGCGATACGCCCCTTCGCGTCTAAATTGTGCTTATACTCTCCTAAAAACATAATTTTGTTTTATTGGCAGTTATCCCCAGAAACAAGTACTTATCCCCAAAGTTATCCACAATTCCCCACTTGGACTTCATTTTACGCCACTCCAGTTTCCGTGTCAAAACATCCGAAAAGTCGTTTATTTAAGCCAAAAAAAACCGCTTGGGCATTGACTTATCCACAAGCAGACGATTGTAGAAAATAGAACTTAGCGAGCCCGCTACCCGCCTGCCCTGCCTACCGGCAGGCAGGCGGGTAGCAAGTAGAACGGCGCGCAAAAAAACGGAAGGTAAAATAAATCACCCGCGCTTATTCCTAAACTTCTAATCCGCCAGTTGGCGGATTAGATAAAGCCTTTCTTAATAACCAAAAGTCCGTCATCGCCGCAGTAACTCATTTTCCGCAACGCTGACGAAAAATGATCTTTTCCGTGCGCCGCCGGTAAAGCTCGCTCGATTAGATTACAGCGAATGCCGCTCGCGTTCGCGATTTCATCCAAAATCGCTTCATTTGTTCTGTTATAATACGGATATAGCCGCGCTTCGCCGCCGTTTCTCAAAACTCTGATGATTTCTTTAATATTCTCCTTTTTGCTTTCCGGCGTTGTAAGATAGAGCGTGCCATACAACGAAAGCACGATGTCAAAAGAGTTGTTTTTGAAAGGCAGTTTCGTAAATAAGGCGGCGGAAAGATTAAGTTTTTGTTTTCGCTGATCTTCCCGAAGTAAAAAATCGGCATGACGCTTTGCCAGCGACGCATCCAGACAAGTCACCTTCGTGTCGGGAAACTGCCGGGTCAATTGCCGCCCGAATTTTTGAAATTCTCCCGAACCGAGGTCAAGAATTTCCTTTCCCTCCAATTCTTGCGCATTGAGCTGAAGAAATTTTTCGTATTCCCGCAAATCGCGATCGGTAAGCATTGCTTTTTCAAACTGCTCCCCTCTTTTGATTTTTTGTTCAAGCTTTTCCAAAAAATGACGCTCTTCTTCTTTTGCGTGGCGGCTCAAAAAGCGGCGGCGATTTTCGCCGTCGCCTTCGCTGTTTCCAAAAACTTGGTTCGGTTTTTCCCGCATTTTTACGGTTAATTATACAAAACTCCTAATTACGCGCAAAACAACCGGCGGCTCCCCCATTATTTGCCGCAGGTAAAATCCAGCGTCGTCTGCTTACACGAGCAGAAGTATTTGATGCCGTTGTCCGACGGCTGTCCGAGACAATAACCGGTCGTACATTCGCCGCCGTGCGCGCATTCTTGTCCCGCCTTTTTCGTCGCAAGTTTCACAGTATCCACAACGACGGTCTCCGTGCAGAAATCAAGCGGGGGCGCCTGATTGCCGCGCGGCCGGTCGCCGTCAAAAGCGCACCGGTTCGGCTTCACCTGCGCCGGGTTCGTCGTGCAAGGGTTAGAGCAGATAATAAGACCGTTGTCCTGACATAGAGCCGCCGTCGCGAAACGCGACTGCATCGCTTCAGCGCAAAAACCGTCCGCGGCCGCAAGCGCTCCGCATGTCACGAGTTTTTTGTTTCGTTGATAGAACTCGCACACGTACGAATCCTCCGGAATGTCCGCGTTCACCGTGCCGGACGGGCTCTGCACCTGAACGGTTACGCGCTTTGCCCGTTTCATCGTCAGTCGCTCAAGCTTTTCGCGAAAAAAATCAAACGCTCGCGCAACGGTGTCGCGCATACTCCCCCACCACCGGCCGGGAACTCCAAGTATTTTTTGCCAAAGCTCGTCGGATTTTACCGCCGCCGCGGGCGCCGGAACCGTTCCGCCGGAACATTCAACGTACATCTCGCGATAGAGATCGCCGATCTGCGTTCCGCAGTCGGCGTTGACGTTGCAATTCGGACAGATATGGCAGGTGTTTTTTTCACCGGCACACGCGCCGCCTTGCGGAGCGCCGTCGCAATAAAAGCCGGCCTTGCTGCCGTTCATATCGGATTTTGTCGCGGCAGACGGATTCGCCTTCTTACAAATATCGTTCGTAAATCCGGTGTACCCGACGCATCGGGCTCCACCGACCAGCGCGCACACCTCGTTGCCCGTATCCATCGCCGGATCGGCGGACGTGACGACATAGCGAGTTTTTCCGCCGTATTCAACCGATCGCGGCGTCGTTTGCGCGACGCTTATTCCCGCGCCGAACATAACCGCCAACGCGATTACCGAAATAATAATTTTGTTCATATTCGCCGATAAAGCCATCTTAATGGTTTATTATAACACATTTTCGGTTTTTTAATGCAAACCGGTCAGTTTATCTCAATATCAACGTGCCGGACGCCCGGCACGGCTTCTTTGATCTTCTTTTCTATTTCATCAATCCGTTTGCCCATCAGCCGCGGAATGAGATCGGCGTAATCAACGCAGAACTTTACGAATTCGTCGTAATCGTTCTGAATAATTTTATATTCATTCTTCAGTATTTTGTTTTTCCGAATCTCTTTCATCAACGCCGGGCCGTTAAACTCAATCTCGCACTTAACGCGGTAACTGCCGATATCAAGCACGGCCGATTTAAAATCAAGCACTTTTTCTATCGCCGGATCGCCTTCCATTATTTCAACGATTTTTTCCTTCAGTTCGTCGGGAATTGATTTTACAATGAGATACTCTCGGTTTTTGTTGATAAGGACGACGGCGACTATCCCCAAAAGAACGCCGATGATTATTGAGCCGACGGCGTCCCAGTAAAGCCGGCCGGTAAGCAAAGCGGCGATAATACTGGACGCCGCTATCAGAACGCCCAAAACCGCCGCTCCGTCTTCGTAAACAACGGCAAGCGACAAGGGGTCGCCCTCTTTGAGGATTTTAAAAATGTCCGCGGCGGCGCTCTTTCTCTTAAGTTCCCGCCATGCAATCAAAAGAGTGAACGATTCAATGATCAGAACGACGGCGAGAATAACGAAAATAAGCGGACCGATCGTAACTTTTTCAGGATGAATAAGCGCCTCAACTCCGCGATAAACGTTGACGCCGGCGCCGAGAAAAAAAATTCCGCAGGCGGAAATAAGCGCCCAAAGGAACCGCTCCCGGCCATGACCGTAAATGAAATCCTCGCTCGGCTTTTTAACGGAGCGTTTAAGGCCGATCATAAGCAATGCCTGATTGGCGGTGTCGGCAAAGCTGTGAATCGCCTCGGAAAAAATAACGCTTGAGCCGGAAACGAGAAAGCCGGCGAATTTAAGCGCGGTAATGAAGCCGTTCCCCAAAAGCGCCAAAAGAACCGGCAAAAAACCGGAGATTTTTCTTAAATCTGTCAAGTGATTTTCCATGCTTTTAATTTTAACACGGGGCCTTTCTGGGGAACAATTAAAATCAGGCGTGATGGTTGAGCAGTACTTCCCGCCATCCGCTTGTATCCACCGAAAAAATCGGAAAGTTTGATATTGGTGGGCGGTACAGGATTTGAACCTGTGACCCCTGCAATGTGAATGCAGTGCTCTACCGCTGAGCTAACCGCCCGCTTTTCGTTTTCGCGATTCAAAGATAGCAAATCAAAGAAAAATTTGCAAAACAAAAACCCGCCGGAGAGGCGGGTTTTTATCGGTCGGATCTCGTCGTTTACTGCAATTCCACCGTCGCGCCGACATCTTCAAGTTTTTTCTTCAGTTCATCGGCGTCCGCTTTGCTCAAACCCGTTTTGACGGCTTTGGGAGCGGCATCAACGATGTCTTTCGCTTCTTTCAAGCCCAAGCCGGTCGCTTCTTTGACGGCCTTGATGACATTGATTTTCTGTTCACCGACGGCTTTCAAAACGACGTCGTAGGCGGATTTTTCCGCCGCCGCTCCGGCTTCTCCAGCCGCCGCCGCCACCGGCATCGCCGCCGAAACGCCGAATTTTTCTTCAAGCGCCTTGACGAGCTCGGCCAGTTCCACCACGGTTAATTTTTCAACTTTGGAGACGAGATCCTGAAACTTTTCCGGAACACCGACATTTTTTTCTTCCGACATATTTTTTTTATTTTTTAATTATTAATTTATTGACCGAGCATTTTGCCCGTCGCGATTTATCAGGCGGCCTTTTTCGCTTTTTCGCTCAAGACGTAGAGAAACGCCCTGATGGGGCCGGCCACCGTCCCGACAAACTGAGCGAGCAATACTTCTCTCGCGGGCAAGCTTCCGATGGCTCTTACCGTTTCGGCGGCAAGAAATTCTCCTTTCTCCAGATCGTAAGCGCCGAGAATTTTGAAATTCTTGTTTTCTTTGGCAAACTTGGCGAGCGGAGACGCCGCTTCATTCAGTTCCAGCGGAGAAAAAATCGTTCCCGCCTGGGCGTCAAACCGCTCCGGATCAAAATCCACTCCGGATTCTTTCAGGGCGATTCTTAAAAGTTTCTTTTTCACGACCTTGAAAGACGCGCCTTTTTCCGAAAACGCCCGGCGCAATTTCCGCAATTCTTCCACGCTCACTCCTCCGAAATCAGCAAAGAGCAAGTTACGGCTTTTTTTCACGGCCGCCTTACTCTCCTCAATGGACTTCGTTTTTTCTTCCCGTGTCAGCATATGTATTTTTTAATGATAAATGGATAAATAGCGGTATTAACCTTTCTTTCGCCGTCGCTCGGACAAAATGAGTCCTTGCCGAATCTTCATTTTGCTCCTCGCTAGGAGAAATAAAAACGGCCTTTCGGCCGCGGACAACGCAAAACACCAAAAAATATTCGGTGTCCTCGACGGGTCTTGGGCAGTGCCCGTTGTCTGCGGACTTGAGAATAATGCTATTGCGCTTTCGGTTTCGTGTCAATGGCGCCGCCATTAGCGTTGCCCTTAACCAACGGCACGAAGCTATAGCCGAAAAACTCCCTGGTTTTAAATTCGTCAACGCCGGTTTTATCCATTAAAACGATGCTTTGTCCGACAGGCGCCACGATCCTCCCTCCTATTTTTAATTCGTCTTTCCACGCCTCGGGAATCACATCGGCCGAAGCGGCGGCGATAATTTTGTCGTAAGGAGCATTCTCCGGATAACCGCGCGAACCGTCGCTTAATAAAACAAGCGCCTTGCCGGATTGGATAAAGTCGTGCCCGGAAACGTTTTTTTCCGCCATAAACCGCAGTTCCGAAATTCTTTCCAGCGCCGTTACCTTGCAGCCCAATTGCGCCAAAAGAGCCGTCTGCCAACCGGAACCAGCGCCGATCTCCAGAACATTTTCCCCCTCTTTCGGCTCAAGAAGCTCCAGCATAAAAGCGACGACCAGCGGCTGGGAAATTGTCTGTCCTTGTCCGATGGGAAGCGGTTCGTTGTCGTAAGCGCGGCTTTTCAAATCTTCGGGCACAAAATCGGCGCGATCAATCTTTTTAAACGCCTCAATAATCGCCGGAGTTTTCAGATAACCGCCGGCAGTTAAATGGCCAACCAATTCTTCCATCGTCATATTATACTAAATTATACCTTGAAGGCCTCTTTCGGCGAAAGGCGGGCGGCGCGGCGGGCCGGCCAGAACCCGGAAATAAGGCCGATCGCGGCCGACAAAACCAGCGTTACCGCCACAAACCAGTATGGAACGATGAAAAGAGTGAACGGCTCGCCGCCCAGGCGCGCGGCCAGAATATTCAATCCGTAATTGAATAATTTTCCGCCGCCGATGCCCAAAATCACGCCGCCGATTCCACCCATCAGCCCCATCAAAAGGGATTCCGTTAAAAACAGGTTTCTGACGTCTTTATCGGTCGCCCCCAATGATTTCATTATTCCGACTTCGTAAATCCGCTCCAGAAATCCGACAATCATCGTATTGAACATACCGATTGCCGAAACAATCAGAGCCGTCACCCCAAAAACGCCGAGGATTATCGTAATACCGCTCATCACTTTGCTCGCCTGATTGACCAAATCAACCCGCGCCGATGTGATAAAACCGCGGTCAACCAGCTTATCCTGTAAAGGCGCGACCAGATCAATGTTTTTGGCCTTTACAAGAAGCGACTTGTAAAACGGCGGCTCCTTGGAGAGAAAACCGGCCGGCACGATGACAAACGGCGGCTGAAATTCGTCGTTGATTATCCCCTTAAGCGGCAAGGACTCTTTGCTTTCCGCGGCGTCCGATTCCTCTCCTCCCGCTCCTTCGTAAAAGACCTTAAGAGAAAACTTTTTCCCCAAATCCGTTTCCGCGAACTTAAACGGCGGGGTCTGGTACGCCTCGGTCAGTTGAAGCGCCGCGTTTGAAGCGATAAGCGCCGGCTCAAATTCCGAAAAAGTCATCCCGATGTCCGGCAAATTCCCCGACAGCCGAAAATACCGCGGCTCCACGATCTTGGCGACCACCAGCCCGGCCAAGCCGTCGCTTTTCAATTCTCCGGTAAATTCCGCGACGGGACTGATTTCCTCCGTTTCTTCCAGCCGGGAAATTTCCTCCATCGTCCGGCCGGTGATGTTCAGCCCGCTTTCGGTCGGATAAGAAACATCCAGCGTTATCAGAGAATCCTCGGTGGCTACTAGCTTGCCGATGAGAATATACTGCAGACCGTAACCCAGAGAAATCAGAAACAAAACCGTCCCGACGCCGACCGACATCCCAAGAACCGTCAAAAACGTCCTCATCGGTTTTGTTTTGAAAACCCGGAGCGACAATTTGAACAAATCCAATACCGCCAAAGAATGTCTTTCTCCCATTTATTGAGACAATTTAATGCTTAACCCGCCGTTTCCGACAAGAATCGCTTCCAATTTTTCGGATATTCTTTCCGTGGCGCGCAAGGACAACCCCAGTCCGAATTTGCCTTTTGACAGATTAAGGATTCTTTTGAAATGCTCCGCGGAAATGACGTTTTGAATCCTTTCCGAAATAATTTCTTCAAGGCGGATTTTCTGAATGTCGCTGACGATGCCGGCGTAATCCTCAATCAGCCAATCGCCGATTTTTTTCACTTCATCGTAAAGCGGCGTCGCGGGATTGCGCTCCAGTTCCTCGCAAACATCCTCAATTTCTTTTTTGCGCTCAATCATTTCCTCAACAGATCGGGCGATTTTTTCGGCTTTCTGCCGCCAAAGCCCCACTCCGCCTTCGCGGAACGGCTTGTCAAGATTCACCTTGAACGCTTCGCCGTCCATTTCTCCGGCCATCCGACGCAAAAGGAAAAATTCAAATCTCTTCATCTCGTCAACGGAATATCCGCGCAGAAAAAGATTGGCCAATATGACGGCCGACGTTTCGGAAACGCCCAGTTCCGGATAAAGCTCGCGATAAAGATACGACGAAACGGACTTGGCGGTCATAAGCCGCGTCTTCGGCTCGTCCACCTTCACGATTTCGCCGTCCTTCATATAGAAAATCCGGCCGACGTCCCTCAAACTCCACGCCTCGTGAGTTACCATAATAACCGTCCGTCCGTCTTTTTCGTTAAGCTCTTTGAGAAACTCAAGGACTTTATTGGCGTTCTCCGAATCCAGATTGCCGAGCGGCTCGTCGGCGACAATAATCGGCGGATTGTTGGCGAGAGCGCGGGCGATGCCCACTCTTTGCTGTTGCCCGCCGGAAAGCTCGTGCGGGTAGCGATCGGCCAGATTTTCAATGCCGAGACGGCCGAGAAGCGCCAACGCTTCTTCTCTTCGGCGCGAAGAAGAAATGCCCAAAAACGCCATCGGCAAAGCGACATTGTCCAAAGCGGAAATGGACGGGATTAAATTAAACTGCTGAAAAACGATGCCGATGCCCATCTGGCGGTAAATCGCCAATTCTTGATTGGAAAATTCCCTGATATTCCGATCGTTGACGACGACCGAACCGCCGGTTATTTTATCAATATCAATGCCGCCGATCGTGTAAAGAAGGGACGTTTTACCGCATCCGGACGGGCCGAAAAAAGCGACGTATTCCCCTTTTTCTATCTTCAAATTGACGTTTTTAAGAGCCCAAACCTCCGAGGGTTTTCCTTTATCGTAATAAAGATTGAGATTTTCCAGCCGGATTATCGTTTCCATATCTTTATCCGTCAGGTTTTCATCCGTTTAAGATAAGCGGCGACTTGTTCTTCAATCGTTCTTACCAAATCCTGCGGAAGATTTTCACCCTTCACGAGATAAAGATCGGCGCCGAGTTCCGCCGCTTTTTTTTGAAAATCGTCGCCGCGATGGCTTGAAAAAATGACGACCCTCGTGTTTTTCGTCCCCGGATCGGCTTTGATTTTTTTCAGGAGACCGAAACCCGCTTCTTCCGTTTTTTCCAGCCGCTCCCCCTTCGCCATCGGCATCACCAGATCAAGGAAAAGCACGCTCGGGCGGCGGGCGGGATCCTTGATGATCTTTTCGGCCGCGTTTATTTCGCCGGAGATTTCAAGATCATATTTTTTTTCAAGTCCGTGAAGCCAAAAAATATCGCGGAAAAAAATCCTGACCATTTCATTGTCGTCAACCAGAAGAATTTTGGGCTTCTCCGTTTCCGTCATTGACCGACATTTTTTAAGAATTTGAACGTGTTTTCAAAGTTTTTGAAAATAACGTTAATTACCGATTCCGATTGCCGCGGCGTGATAATCGTGCGGGGACCGAACTCCGCCGCGTTTCCGGAAGCGTCAACCGATTCTATCTTCACGCGGTAAATAACGCCGGGTTTGAGGTTGGTCAGAATAACGGCGTGATCGGCGACCAGATCGGGAACTTCGGTCTTGTTGGCCAGTTTTTCGTCAACGGCGCCGCTTCCGTCCTGATAATAAACAACGGAAGTCGCCGGCTCGTCGGTCTTCCAGCCGATAACGGTCTGAATCCTGTCCGTCCGTCCCGGCACGAAAGCATTGTCTATCCTGAAATCGCCGATAACGGGCGGCGCGACGTCTTTCGTCGTCGTTACGCGCAGGGGCTTTCCGCTTTCCAAAAGATTTCCTTTTTCGTTGTAACCGGACGCCCGCACTTCGTAAACAACCGCCGAGGGAAGGCCGCTGATTTTCATTTCATGATAGGTCTTCAACACCTCGTCGGCGCGGCGGTTCGTTTCGCCCGTTTTAACGTTCCGGTATTCCACAACGGACGTCGCCGGCTCGTCGGTAAGCCATGCGACCGCGAAGCCGTCATTCTCAACGCCGGTTATTTTCGGATTGATTTTCGCGGCTTTGGTGACGAAGGTCAAATCGCCGCTTTTTCCGACCGCTCCCGGAACGCTGAACGACTTAACCATAAAGTGATAGCGGGCGTTCGGCGACAATCCGATTAAAACGAGGCGATGGTCGGCTGTTTTGATTTCGGTATCGGAAATTTCGGCGGCGTAAGAACCGGCGGAGAAGTCGTAAAGGTCTTCCGGCGCGTAAGAAACGATTGAGTAAGCCGGAACGTTCGTTTTCCAGCTGATCGCGGCGGAATCCTCGGTGATATCCGTCGCCTTCGGTTCTTCAATGAACGGCGGAACGAGCGACGGAGCGATTGATTCAATATATTTCTCAACTTCTTTCTGGAATTCGGAAATATTTTCAACGGTTACGACGCCTTTGACCGCCTCGGCGAAATAATCGGTCTTAAACGACTGCGAATCCGAAATCGCCGTATTGCCGTCTTTATCAATGGCTTTAATCCGGAAAGCGTACTCCGTCCCCAGCCGGAGATTGTTAATCCTTACCGAATGGCTCATAAGCCAATCGGGCGAACCGGCGACCATGCCGTAGTTCCCGCCCTCGGCTTTCCCGTACTCCACAAAAATGGCGGCCGGCTCGTTCGTTTCGGCGGCGATGACGGCGTCAAAAGCCGATACCGATTCCGCCCGCGCGCCGGAAATGACCGGCGGCGTCGTGTCTTTGGCGACATCCAGCGAGGGTACGCCGCCGGACAAGACGACAATTTGAACCGTTCCCTCTGCCGCCGTTTGAAAACTCTGCTCGGAAGAAATCGCCTCGTTTCCCGCTTCGTCCTTTGATTTGACGAGGTAGTAATAAGTCGTATTCGCGGAGAGTCCGCTCAAACTGACAATGTGATAAACGGAACGAACGGAATCAAGCGCCGTCGTTCCGGAATAACTGCCGCTCGCTCCTCCGTAAGAGGATTGCGTCGTCGCCGGCTCATCCGTTTTCCAGACGATTACGGCCGCCGTGGAGCTTAAAACCGGCGTTGAAATGTCGGAAATCGTCGGCGCTTTCGTGTCGGCAGTCGTCGTGAAATTGTAATAATTGCCGTTATTATTGTTAACGGACGCGTTGCCCAAAGCGTCGGTTGATTTGACGTAATAATAATAAGTCGTGCCGGGATTAAGGGCGGTCAAACCAACCTGATGCTGAAAAATGGTGGAGGAAGCGGAGCCGCCGACAAGCGACGCCGAACCGGCTTCTGTCGCGCCGCTCAAGCCGGAATTGGTTGAATAAAAAACTTTTGAATCGGAGTCCTTGTCGGAGTTCCAAAAAACGGTTGCCGAACGGTCGGAAACGTTGATCGCCGTAACGTCGGAAATGACGGGGCCGCCGGCGGTGGTCAGAGAATATCCCGCTCCGCCGTTGCTGTCCGATCCTTCGTTGCCATAAACGTCTTTTGATTTCACGCGAAAGAGATAGGTTGCGTTGGGCGTCAAACCGTCAACGACAAGCGAATGGCTCGTTACCATCGTATTGACCGATTTTGAAAGATTAAAGCTCGCGCTCGGCGAAACGGAGTATTCAATTTTGGAGTCGGAAAGCTCGTCGGTCGTCCACGTTATCCTCGCCCAGGTTGACTGCGCTTCTGCGACCGTAACGCCGCTGATTGACGGCGCCGTCACGTCCGTTCCCCCCTGACCGTTAGGCCTGTCGTTCGCCTCGGCGGAATAATTAGAAATATCGCCGCCGGTATCAACGATTCTCGTTTTGTAATAATAAGTCGTGGAAGAAGCGACGGTATTGTCAATAAAATAATTGCTGTCGACGTTCGTGACGGTTGAGTAGAGCGAGTAAGAAGAGCCGTCGGTTGATCGGTAGACCTCGTATTTTGAAAACTGCGCCGTGGAAGTCGCCGAATAAACGTTCCAGGAAACGAACAGGCGATATTCTCCGGTGTTGACGTTGGAAACGTCTTTCAGATAAAAGTTGGACGGCGTCAGCGGCGCGGTTGCCGAAGAAGCGGCGGAATTGCCGTAAGCGTCGCGGGTTTCAAGATACGTCGTTTCATAACTCGGCGATCCGGTAAGCGTCCACGTCGTCGTGGCGTTAAGAGACGGGGCGCCGACAACCTGCCACTGGCCGCTTGTTCCGTTCAAACCGTCGGCGGACATATCGCCGTTGTTGGAAACGCGATATTGAATATTGCTGTCGTCGGAAACGCCGGTCATCACCGCGTCGGTTGAAGAATCAATCCGGAAATACGAAGTGGCCGGCGCTTTCGTGTCCAGCGCGAAATTGGCGCTTGTCGCTTGGGCGGTGTTGTTCGCCGCTTCGTTGTCGTTGAGCGTTATTCTTATTCGCGCCGTAGCCGAATAAACGTTCGGGATTTGCGTTTTGGCGTCCCAGACCGCCGAGTAAGTCGTGTATCCCGAATCGGACACAGCTTTGTTGTCCAGCGCGCCGGAATTGAGATAGGACGCGGTAATGGCCGTCCAGCCGGAGCCAATGTCGTACTCAATAGACGGCGTAACGTAGCCAGGCGTAACCGAGCCGCTTGACCCGTCGGGATCGCGAATGGCGTACTGGATAACCGCCTTTCCCCAGTTGGCATCAGCCGAATCGGCAACCTGCGTGACCGAAATGCCGTTTGTTCCGAAGGAAGAGTTGAAATCCGGCGGCGCGTTGACGACATACTGGACGGTAACGCTGGAAACGGACGGCGTCGCCGCTCCTCCCGAAGCGAGAAACGTCTTGTATTGGAACCACCGGTCGTTGCCGTTGGAGCGCAGAGGATGATTTGACGCCAGAGTCAGGCCGTTGTTGGAATAATCAAAATAATTCGTTCCGGCGCAGGTTGAGCCGCTGTCGACATAACCGCACCAGCCCGACCAGCTCGTCCCGTCGCTTGACGAACGCACTTGGAACTTCACGGATTCGGCCGTCGTCGTCGCCGACTCGCTCCAGCTGATTTTGGAAATGAGATTGGCGGCGTCATTGGTGTCGTATTTGGAAGAAGTCAGATCGGCCGCGGACGAGAACTGGGAGTAGTTGATCGTAATGTCGTTAAGCAGGGCGGTTGAAGTGGCGTAGGTGTAGAATTTGCGCAATGACGAGGACTGCCACGCGGTTCTCCCAAAGTAAAGAGCGCCGTTTTTGTCGTAAGCGAGAACGCCGGATACGCCGGCATTTTCCGATGGAGACGTTAAAGTCGTCCAGCCGTTTGAGGCGATGTCGTATTTCCAAAAATATACCTGGGTACTATTACTTGGATTTTGCGCGAGAACATAGATCCCGCCATTGTTGTCGTAAGCCGTAGATATGTAACTAGCCGAAGACGCCGGCGGACTGGCCATTTGCGAAAAGGAAGCGGAGACGAGGTTGTATTTGTAGAAATTTGAAGAATAATTTCCCGATCCCGAAAAAGCGTAGATATTGCCGTTTTTGTCGTAAACCAAACTCGCGCCGATCGGCGGCGTATTGGCGAGCGACGACCATGAATCGGAAGCGAGGTTGTATTTTCCAAAATACGCGTAAACGCCATTTCCTAAGGTGGCGTAAATATTGTCTTTGTCGTTGTAAACAAGATCGGTCCCCCAATAAGTCGCCTGGGGCGTCAGCGAAGACCACAAATATTCACGAGCGTACATTTCAATCTCCGCTATTCCCACGTAAAGACCTCCATAATTCGTTGAAATGTTGATTTTGTAGTATCTATAAGCATTGGAATTAGAAATATCAAACGTTTCCCAATGGGGAGAAGCGTTACTCGCAAAAGTAAATGACGCAATTGATGTCCAGCTAGCATTATCGCTACTTCCATAAAGTTGCATATCTTTAGGATAACGGTTTGTCTCTAAATCTCTGGGATATATTTTTACTCTTCCAACCGCTTTTGGAGAACCAAGATCAATGCTTATCCACGCAGGCATAGTATTAGACATCCAAGCCCCCGGGATATCGCCTGATAAAATTTCGTTAAAGGCGTACGCCGGAGGCCTATCACCATTATAATCGGAGGCATTCGCGGTTCCTCCTAATCCATTAGTAACGTCGGATGAGGTATTTAAAGCAATCCCGTATTTATAAAACTTACTGCCGTTATCGTCTTGAAAATAAAAGTTTCCGTTGCCGTCAAAAGCGCCGGAGGGGAACGTAAACGAAACCGGAGGCGAGGTCAATGAAGACCAGCTGTTTGACGAAGCGTTGTACTTCAATAATGAGGAGCCGGTAAAAGCGTAAACATTGCCGTCGTCTCCGTATTCCAATTCGCTGACACCTTCCACCGACGCGCTGGCAAGTTGCTGCCAGCCGCCGCCGCCTCCGGTAAAGTAGGCCTTGTAACGGGCGTAACGCTTGCCGCCCAAAGACGAGGGAATCGCCGTTCCGCTGGAAGTAAAGTAAGTTCCGCTCGTTCCGTCGGAACCGACATAAGAAAACGGCCCGCTTGAAGAGTCGGAGGTCGCTAATTGAAACTTTACGCTTGACCCGCCGGAAGCGGAGGAAGAGAAATTAAGGGTTGAAAAATCGCTTTTTCCGCCAAGGTCTATCGTCGCCGATTCAAAAGTGCCGGAAGAAGGATAACTGTCAAAGGTGCTGTATTTGTAGAAACTAGGACCATCGGCGGCGGCGTAAAAACTACCGCTGTCGTCGTAAGCCAAGAGACCGCCATCCGTTCCATTACCCGCGGGATGCGAGGTAACCGCGCTCCAGGAATTGGAAGCGACGCTGTATTTGTAGAAACCAGTCGCGTAGTTCCCTACTAAAGCGTAAAAATTGCCTTGCTTGTCAAAGGATAGCCCGCTGCCGTTTCCGACGGCCACCGACACCGAAGTAAGCGCCGTCCACGAGTTGGAGGCGATGCTATATTTATAGAAATCCGTTGAGCCGTTTCCTCTCAAGGCGTAGACGTTGCCGTCGTTGCCGTAAGCGAGAGAACCGCCGTCACGCACCGCCGCCGGTATGGAAGCCATCGCCGTCCAGGAATTTGAGGCAATGCTGTATTTCCAAAAATCCTGAAAACTGTATCCTCTCAAAGCATAAACATTGCCGCCGTTGTCGTAAGTCATCGCGAATCCCGGTCCGATATAACCGGGAAAGCCCGCCTTCGCGCTCCATGAATTGGAAGCGACGCTGTATTTGTAGAAATTATAATCCACGCTACCGGCATAAATGTTACCATTATTGTCAAAAACCGACGTTTTTAATGTCACCGGAGGCGCGGCGAGGGCGGACCATGCATTGGCCGTTCCGGTTCGCGTTAAAGCGACACTCGCCGCGCTTCCTGATCCAGAAACGGCGGTGCCGGAGTTGGTTCCGTTTGAAAATCCGCCGCCGGTGGAAACGTTATTCGGAGTGCTCGTTGAAAACGTCCCGTCGTCTTTCACCCATAAAGTGGTTGAGGCCATCGCAATCACCGATCCGGCGCTCGCGCCGCTTGAAGCCGCGGAATACTGGTTCCAGCCGGTTTGATTCGTCGGATGAACGGCATTATTGGAAGTCGCTCCCCCGCTCCACGAACTTTGCGTGAATGTATAAGTGGCGGCCTGCGCCGGCTCGCCCAAACGAAACAATCCGGCGATGATCAAAAATACGAGAAATGACGCCAGAAGTTCCTGAAAAAGATTTTTTCGGCTTTTTCCCATTATTTATTTGGTTTTCTCTTCCCGTAATATGTGTCTATTATAGCACAAATCAAAGAAATAAAGGGTGTTGAAAGCTCAGCTTCATAAACCCCGTTAGAGAACTCGCGCGGGGCATTTTCTAACGGGGTAAATAGCATCGCCCGATTAATAAGTTTTTGAAGCGCGCCGTTCGATTCGAAAAACGTGGATTACTTTTTCTTGAGAAATTATTTCGTAAAAAATACGATAAGCGCCGATTCGGCGGCGCCAAACATTCTCCTCGCCCAATATCTTTTCTATATCTCCCGAATAAGGAGATGCTACAAATTCTTTTAAGCCGGCGACAATATAAATCTGATCTTTTTGGGGAAAACGCGATAAATGCTTTTTAGCGCGTTTTCTTAGACGCAATTCCCAATTCATTTTCTAATTGCTTTAGAGTAATATATTCACCGCGGCTAAATTCTTTGCGAGCTTGTTGTAAATCTCGTTTTTGCGACGAAGTTAATTCTACGAAAGATATCACTTTCCGTAATCTTAAAAACTCCTCATAATCTTTACGGGGAATAGCAACTAATTCTTCGCCTTTGGTTAATTTTCTCGGAATAGTAATTATGGTCATGTAAAGCTAAATATACCACGCGCCGCCGGAAGAAAGCAAAGATTCCTAAAATCTAAGGTCGTCGCAAGACCTTAAGATTGATGATAAGCGGATATTTGACCTTAAAAAACCCCCGCTTAAAGCGGGGGGTGTCATTATTTCTTGCTGTCGTCAAACATAATCGGCGCGTAGATCGTCACTCCGCGCTTGCGGTCCATCAGAAAGAACGCTTGCTTCGGCGGTTCAAAGTCCGCCTTGATGGAGATCGCGAACGCGTTGTACCCGATCAGCGAACCGTTGGAAATGAACCGAACATCGTGCTTGGCCTGGTGAAAATGTCCGAACACGTCCAAGTCGGCATGCTTGGCCCGGCTCCACTGCGAAATGGCTTTGTTGGCCGGGATATAGATGCCGCCCACGCCGCCCTGATAGCGGATCATATGGCCGTGATGAAACCGGATCGTCCGGCCGTACACCTCCACGTACGAGTGATATCCGTCGGCCAGCAAAAACTTTACCCGCGACTCGTTTTTGAATTCCCGAGCCAAACTGGCGTAAATCATATATTCCAGCGAGTGTCCGCGCTCCGTGGTAACACGCGTCTTCGGAGTGGTGCGGGCGTGATTGCCGGAGTGGCACGGAATAACAATCTCTTCAAATTTGCCGTTTTCCAGCAGAAAAACAATGCCGGAAGTCAGCAGTTCACGCGCCTTATTCGCCGCGTCAATCGGCAGAAGCTGGTTCGTTTCCGGCAGCTCGTCGTGAATATCGTTGGAGAAAAAATCCCCCAACAGCGCCAGAACCAGCGTCTTAACGACGGTCGCTTGCCGATTGATCTCCACCAGACGCAAACCGTTGCGGAAAAACTGCGTCACGCGCCGGCTCGCGATATCAATGTCAAACCTATTCAGTCCGTTGACAACGCCGGGATCAACCCGCTCCTCAATGTGCCAGTCGCTGGCAATCATAAACGCGGTTGATTCCGAGTCGCCGGCAGGGGTCTTGGGACTGATCTTAAACGTTTCCGCCGGGCCGTTGAAGGCCACGAGCGCTTCGTTCTGGCGCTCCATCTCGTGCAGTTCGCCAAGCGCGGAGCGGTATTTCGCCTTCAGACGCTTGAGTTCGCGGTCGCTTTTTGAAATGCGACTCTCAAGACGCATCTCATCGCGCGCCTTTAAAATCGGCATAGACAACAAACCGAGGTGCATGTCCTTGAGGGTCTTGGACTTCTTGGAGTTCTTGGCTTTAGGCATTATCTACCTCCTTGATGTAGTTTTGTGTAGTTTTAAAAGACCTCACGATAATTATCATACGGAAGGATATTTTTTGTAAAGAGCCGACGGGAGAATAATTTGGCCGGTAAGAAAGCAAGGATAATCAAAACTCCGGTTCTGCTAACAGTACCGGAGGAATGCCCGCTCCGCGCTCTCTTTTTTCTTTTCTTTGTCGGCCTTTGTCGGCGCGATGATCATAAAACGTCCGGTACTACTAACAGTACCGAGCCAAACAGCGCCGCATAAAAATACAAATGCGTCCGATACATCCAATTGTCCGCCTCGCGGTCATTACGAAGTCAATTTTCATAAAAGAAAAAAATCCCGCCTTGACGGCGGGACGGTACTTCAGTACCAGATTCGCATTTATTGCCGGGGGAAAGTCATCCCCAGCGATTCCCTTTCCTCGGTTGAGCAAACGCTCAATTCCAGACGCAAAACCTTAATCTGCTCGTCTATCGCGTCAAGAAAAACGCGCGATAATTCAAAGCTTTTAATCGTCAGCAACAAAATATTCTGATCAGTCGTCTTGACGCGATGATAAAATTCGTCCAGCGCAGTTTTGCCGAGCGTCAGCCAGACGCGCCGCAAATTTTCCATCGCGGCGATATTGTCGCAAATTCCCTTTTCGGCGTCGCTTAGTCCGTCGTCCATTTTTTCCTCCTTTTCTTTATCTCCGCGTCGGTTTTTTCCATTATCTATCGGGTTGCGCGGGTTATGAACAAAATAAAAAGAGCCGCTTCATTGTCGTTAAAAGCGACTCAAAAATCAAGCCCCCGTCCCGATCGCCCGTATCTTTCAAGCATATCATCGGCGAGCCGGTCGTAAACGAACTTTAAATTCTCCAATTCCCCGCCGCACAAAACTTCCAGCGCGTTCTGGCCGCCGAATTCGTCGCGCGACGTTCTCAGCCATAAAACGAACATTTCAATTCCTAATCGTTTATCGCCGAAAAGCTCTGACCGCACGATATTGATGGCCCGAATACAGGAGAGCCGTTCTTCCATATCGGGCACGACCGACCAATGCCGCGACGCGTTCCTGATTTCGGTAGAACCATAGCCGAGAATAACGTTCTGATTCCGCTCGGAAATCCTCCAGTCGGCAAGAACAAACCGGGCAGTCATAACGTCCCACGCCGTTACCGGCATTACGTCCCTCCTTTCTTGAGATACCCGCGAATGGCTTCGCGATAGGCCATAATCGCCCTGACGTAAGCGCGACTGTGGTTGTACCGGAAAACCGCTCCTTCTATTGCCGCCGCGTCGCCGCTCCGGTAGCCGGCCGCTTTCAGATAATTGGCGGCAGACTTAATGGCGTCTTCAAAATCAAACAAGTCAATCTTTCCGTCGCCGTTGCCGTCAACGGCACGCAAGCGGTAGCTGGAAGGCACAAATTGAACGATCCCGAAAGCGCCCGCCCACGACCCCTTCAACTCAAAAACATCTACCCTTTTTTCGCGGGCAATCAAGAACAAACTCACCAGCTCTTTTTTCGCCCAGTCCGACCTTCGTTTGGAGTGAAAGAAGACGGTGTTGAGATTATTGACGACAAGCTCGTTTCCTAAATATTTTCCGAAATAGGATTCCACCCTCATTATCGCCAGAATACCGAAGCGATCAACGCCGTATTCTTTTTCGGCTTTTTGAAAAACGGCTTCGTAGCGATTCGCGACGTATTTTCCCGAAGCCAGCGATTCTTTGTTCAACAAACCGAATCCTTCGGAAAAATAGTTAAACGGCCCGGCGGGCGTTTTGAATTTCAGCCGCTTGGCCAATTCGGCGTTAAAACCGACGCGCTCGTCCAGAAAAACGGCGGCAATCTCCGATTGGCTGAAACCCTTCTTGCGCAATTCCTTAAATAACGACTGATAGCGGACGGTGGAAAGCGCTTCCGACAGTTTTTGCGGCTCGACAGCCGCCCAAGACGGCGGCGAAAACAGCAACAGCGACAAACAAACGGCGGCAAACGGCAAAATCATCATGGCGGACCCTCATTTCTCCGTTGTATGGTATTTTTAAAACACTGCCGTAACTATAAAGGGTCTTTAGTGTCGGGGCAAGTATCCAAAAACAGACCCCCCGCATGGCGAAAAAAAACCCGCCTTTGGCGGGAGATACGGCGGAGGGCGGAATGCAGCGACTCAACCGCGGGCGGGTTCGGCGAATTGACAGGAATCGTTTTTTTGTTAAGATGTCTTGGTTATGGCGAAATCAAAATACTCGGAGAATTTAATAAGAATGCGG
>JACRHY010000023.1 GCA_016215765.1 Parcubacteria group bacterium | reverse complement strand
GCCGCCGGAAAGCGTCCATGATTCCCGGTTCAAGGCGATATAATCCAGTCCGACTTCCAAAAGAAATTCGAGGCGGGCGATGATTTCCTTCAGGACGTTTTTAGCGATCAATTTTTCGTTTTCGGAAAGATGATCGTCCAAAGTCGCGAAAAATTCGTATGCCTCATCTATCGTCAGCGACGTCAGATCGCTGATGTTCCGGCCGGTTATTTTCACCGCCAACGCTTCTTTTTTCAGCCGCCTGCCGCCGCAAGCCGAACAAAGATCGTTGATGTCAATAAAATCGTGGCCGATCCCATGACATCCTTCGCAAGCGCCGTAAGGGCTGTTAAACGAAAAGAGCCGCGGTTCTATTTCCGGAAGGGAAAAATTTTCCCGCGGACAGCTCAATAAAGAAGACAAAACGAATTCTTTTCCGGAAGGAAAAACGGCGCCGACCAGCCCCCCGCCCCGCTCAATGGCCGTTTCCACCGCTTCAAAAAGCCGCTGGCGATCGGCAAGCGGAACGCGATCCACGACGATTTCTATCGTGTGCATTTTATAGCGCGGCAATTCAATTCTTTCTCGCAGAGAGTAAAATTTTCCGTCTATTCTCGCCTCGCCGAAGCCGTCGCTGAAAAGGTCCTGAAGAAGCTGGAAATATTCCCCTTTACGGCCGCGAACGACGGGGGCCAGCACGGTTGCGACCGGCGCGTTTTCCCGCGCCGCCGTTTCTTCCAAAAAATCGGCTATTTCATCGGCGCTCATTTTTTTGATCTCGCTGCCGCACTCCGGACAAAACGGCTTGCCGATTCGGGCGAACAACACTCTCAAGTAATCGTAAATCTCGGTCAGGGTAGCCACCGTTGACCGCGGATTGTGCGAATGGGCTTTCTGATCAATGGCGATCGCCGGCGAAAGTCCCTCAATTTCGTCAACGTCCGGTTTTTCCATTTGACCCAAAAACTGGCGGGCGTAAGGAGAAAGCGATTCAATGTAGCGCCTTTGTCCTTCGGCGAAAATGGTATCAAAAGCCAGCGACGATTTGCCGCTGCCGGAAACGCCGGAAAAAATCACCAGTTTGTTTTTGGGAATTTCCAAAGAAACGTCTTTAAGGTTGTGAGTCCTTGCTCCTTTTATTTTTATCGCGTCTTTCATAAGACCTTTTGCGTAATAATTTTTCGTAGCGAAATGCGTAAATTCTGAGCGAAAATTATGAAAAACGAAAAGATAGTATTCAAAGAATACAGTTTTGAGTTTTGAATAATTTGTAGCCAGAATTTACGCATTGTAGTAGAAAAGGTTATTACGCAAAAGGTCTATATTAAAATTTAAAATCAATTATCGCTCTTTCGGCGCTTTTCGGCTTAATGCCGCGCTTGCGGTTATGCTCCGTCTGAATCCGGCGGCGGCGATCGCATTCTTTAATCGCCCGTTTCAACGAACCGGACAATTCGTCGGCGTAAAGAACGATTCGCCCGTCAATGTTTCTCGCGGCCCGTCCCATCGTCTGAATCAGCGAGGTCTCCGAACGCAGGAAGCCCTCGCGATCGGCGTCTAAAATGGCCACCAGCGACACCTCCGGCAGGTCCAATCCTTCCCGAAGAAGATTGATCCCCACCAACGTATCAAATTCGCCCCGGCGGAATTGATTTAAAATTTCCGCCCGTTCCAGCGTCTTCACGTCGCTGTGCAAATACCGCGCTTTGAATTTTTTTTCCAGCAGAAACTCCGTCAGTTCTTCCGCCATTTTTTTGGTCATCGTCGTTATCAAAACGCGCCCGCCTTTTTTAACGACGCCGGCGATTTCTTCCATAACGTCGTCAATCTGGCTTCTGTTTCTCTTCGCGTCAAAGACCGGCCTGATTTCCAAAGGCGGATCAACGAGGCCGGTCGGCCGGATAATCTGCTCAATTGAGCGCTCGGAATGATTTTTTTCAAATTCACCGGGCGTCGCCGACGTAAAGATCGCCTGACCGATCCTCGCTTCAAATTCTTTGAAGTTCAGCGGCCGGTTGTCCAGCGCCGACGGCAAACGCCATCCGTGTTCCGCTAAAATTTCTTTTCGCGAACGATCGCCGGCGAACATTCCTCTGATCTGCGGAATGGCGATGTGGGACTCGTCAATAATAGTCAAAAAACCCTTCGGGAAATAATCAAGGAGCGAGTGCGGCGGTTCGCCGGGGAGTTTCCCCGTCAGGTGACGGGAATAATTTTCAATGCCGTGGCAATAACCGAGATTTTTGATCATTTCCAAATCGTATTTTGTCCTTCGTTCAAGCCGCTCCGCTTCCAGCAAAAGGCCCCTTTTGCCGAAATAATTCAGCCGCTCGGCCAGCTCTTTGCGGATTTCTTTAATCGCGCGCTCGCGCTCCGGCGCCGTGGTAACGAAATGTTTCGGGGGAAAGACGGCCAGATCGCTTAAATTTTCTTTCGTTTTGCGGGTCAGAGGATCGGCGACGGCGATTTCAATTATTTTCTGGTCGGCGAGCGAGACGCGATAAATGATTTCTTCGGCGGCGGGCATTATTTCAAACGTGTCGCCGCGAAGCCGAAACGCGCCTCGTTTCAGCAAACCGTTCGTCCGTTCAAATCCGATCCGGACGAGCTGGCGGGTCAAATCCCCTCTGGCAATAATCTGCCCGAGTTCTATTCTCAAGGCCGAGGCGAAATAATTTTCCGGAACGCCGAGATTGTAGATGCAGGAAACGGAGGCGACGACGATAACGTCGCGGCGGGTCAGCAAGGCGGAAGTCGCCAGATGCCGCAAGCGGTCTATTTCTTCGTTGATCATCGCCTCTTTTTCAATGTAAATGTCGGAGGTCGGCAAATACGCTTCGGGCTGATAATAGTCGTAATAGGAAACGAAATAACAGACCTTGTTTTGCGGGAAAAACGATCGGTATTCCTGATAAAGCTGGGCTCCCAATGTTTTATTGGGGGCGATTACCAGCGCGGGAACGCCCGTTTTTTCAATAATGTTGGCGACGGTGAACGTTTTGCCGCTGCCGGTTACGCCGAGAAGGGTTTGATAGCGGTCGCCATTTTTCAATCCCTTCAGCAGAGCGGCAATCGCCTTTCCCTGATCGCCGGCCGGTTTGAATTTTGAAACAAGCTTGAATGCCATAATTTTAAATGCCATAACGCAAAAACCGCCGCCTTTTAAGATCGCGGGACGGGTGTATTTGATTTTAGCGAAAGGTTAGCTTACTTTCCGAAAGAAATCAATATATATTATGTGAAAGATTTGATAGCGTTGTTTACGCTTTTACATATCACATCCCGCAGGCAATGAGCTAAGAAAACTGTCTCGCAGGGCGAGCGGGCAAGGTGCCCCAAGGGCTTTCTCACGCAGAACCGCCCCCGGCTTTTTCCAGCGAAAAGCCGGGGCTTGGCTCTCGGCCGAAAAAATCCTTACGGATACCAAGTTTTTCGGCCTCCGAGACATTCTGCTTAGAGAAAACCCTTGGGGCGAGCGAGCCCGAGAGCAAGCGCAAATTCCTCGCCGGGGAATTTGATAGCGCGTTTTCGCGCTTATTGCCTGAGAGATATGATATGTAAAGGCGTAAACAACGCTCATAATTCTTGCGCATTATTTTAAAACGAGGAACGGATTTTTATCTGCTGAATAATACCGATAAGCAGAGCGTTGGTCAAAAAACTTGAACCGCCGTAGCTGAAAAAAGGAAACGGCACGCCGACGACCGGAAAAAATCCCAAATTGGAGCCGATATTGAACAGAAAATGCAAAACGAACATCGCGGCCGTTCCCAGGCACACAAAAGCGCCGAAATTGTTGGCGCTTTCAAAGCCGACGCCGACGACTCTCGCGATTAAAAGCAAAAAAGCGCCGATAATCAAAATTCCGCCGAACAGCCCCCATTCCTCGACGAAAGCGGCAAAAATGAAATCGGTCTGCGCTTCGGGCAAAAAACCAAGCTGCGCCTGCGTTCCCTGCCCGAAACCCTTTCCGAAAAATCCCGCCGAGCCGATGGCGATTTTTGATTGAATAACATTGTAATTGATTCCCAGCGGGTCGCGCTCGGGAAAAAACAAGCCGAGAATGCGCTCTTTTTGATAGTCCTTCAGAAAATAAATCCAGGCGGCGGCGGCGATCAGCGCGAAAATAAGCAAAGCGACCAAAAGATGGCGCCAGCGAACGCCGCTCACGAGAAGAAAACTAAACCAGATTCCGAAAAGAATCATCGTCGTCCCGAGATCGGGCTGGGCGATGATTAAAAACGCCGGCACGGCAAAATACAAAAATGAAACGAGCAGATTTCTCACTCTCGCGATTTGAACGTGGCGACGGGAAAAAAAAACGGCGTAAAGAACGATGAGCGCCGGTTTCACCAGCTCCGACGTCTGGATTTTCAGTCCGCCCGCCGCCAGCCAGCTTCTCGCTCCGCGAATCGGCGGGGCGAGAAAATAAGTGACGACGAGCAAAAAAATCGCGATGCCGAAAAAACCCAGATAAAACCAGCGGGCGGTTAAAAACGGCCTTAAGTCAACCCGCGCCAGCGCGAAAATAACGGCAAGGCCGGCGAAAACCCATACCGATTGCTGCCAAAAAAGCGCTTTATTAGCGGACGCCAGGGAAAGCAGTCCGGCAAACGCCAAAAAAGCGATGGCGAGCAAGAGCGGCCAGTCCATTTTTCTCCATACCTGCCCACCCAAGACATTCGGCATAAACGTCTAATTTTTTTTCGCCTCAATGAAAATTTTCGTGCTTTTCTGATCAACATCGGGAAGATTTATTCCGGCGGGAAAGGTAATTTTGAAAAATCTTTCCTGAAAAGCGGCCACATCGCGCAATTCGGTGCGGGCAACCGACAGCGGATCGCCGTTCTTTCCGTACAAAATCGCCCCCGCGAAAACGCGCGGAAGCCGGATGGTTTCACCGCTCACGATAACTCCTTCAACGCTGATCCGATCATCGGAAAAGCGATGGTTTATTTCCCGGAAACTGATCATCGGCTGGGGAAAATCCCGACGCGATTTCCATGAAAAATTACTCAAAAAAACCTCAACCGAAGCGATGTCGCGGATATTCATCGCGACCGGCGCTTCCAGTAAATATTTGGATTCCGCGGCGTAAATAAACGACTTTCCTTTCAGAGAAGAGGATTTCTCCCCGAAGGGGCCGGAGACGACGAATTCATAGTCAAAGCTTTCGGCGCCGTAATTTAAATTGGGATTTCTGACTTCCGCGACGGCGGAAACCGCGTCGCGCCCCGCCGGCAAAACGAAGGCCTTCGCCGAAACAAGCGGGCTAAGAGTCCGAATCTCGCACGACGGGCACGGCCCGCCGCAGTCAACGTCTTCCTCTCCCTGATTTTGCCTGCCGTCAAAACAAGTCGGCGGCTTTTTAAAAAAAAGATAATAAACCCCGAAAAGAAACGAGATCAGAACGGCGGCGTAAGCCAAACCGTAAAGAAATTGCTTTATCAATCGCGAAGACATGTTGTTGTAAATTCTACATCTTAAATCCAAAAATTGAAAATGCCCGCTAATCCTACTTTCCCCCTTGCGGAGTATCATCGGAGCGGTTCGTTTTCACTTCTCTGTTCGGAATGGGAAGAGGTGGTACCCGAACCGCTAAATAACGGGCAAAATTCATACTACAATTTCAAAAGAAAAAATTCAACGCCTTGAGTAATGTTTAACAAGTCAAAAATGTCTTGAAGCGCGGCGATCCGTCATAAATGGGACGCACCACGATGATTTATTAGTACTTCTCGGCTAGCGTGCGCGATTTTCAACTTACAACTTTCAACTTGCGACCGGCGATTGCTCGCTTGCCGCTTATCAATCGTCATTTGCCGTAATTCGCGCTCGCGGTACGCCTTGCGGCGTTTACACCTGAAGCCTATCAACCCGGTAGTCTTCCGGGAATCTACGATGCCTAATCTTGGGATGGGCTTCGCGCTTATATGCTTTCAGCGCTTATCCCTGCCGAACATAGCTACCCAGCAATGCCCTTGGTAGGACAGCTGGTACACCAGAGGTTCGTTCAGCCCGGTCCTCTCGTACTAGGGCCAACTTCCCTCAAGCATCAACGCCTGCAACAGATAGAGACCAACCTGTCTCACGCATTATTCAACAATTACTTGCCGTATGGACTATACCACCACCCTAAATATTTTAGGGGATCAACGTGTTATCCGCTTTTTAAGGCGAATCTAGCTTTTTAAAGCTAAGTCTCTACGGGGTCAATACGCGCCGCTTTCTCTTCTTTGAATAGTTCAACTCTCGATATGAATCGATGAGCTTCAGAAGAGCTTTGAAATCACTTTCATTTGTTTGATTGGTGAAAGTGTTTGCAGCATATACGACTTCCCTCGGTATTATCCTATCATGCGACAGGTTGTCGCGCAATGAAGGACTCCGCCGATATGAGTTGATTTACACTTCGATAAACTCAGCGATCTGAGCCTGCCGAAGATTTCGATACACATTACTGTGTAAAGCCGCCGTGATTGATGTTCCTCGTTCAGTTTTGACGGTCTGAACCCAGCTCGCGTGCCACTTTAATTGGCGAACAGCCAAACGCTTGGGAGCTTCTCCACCCCCGCGCTGTGGCGAGCCGACATCGAGGTGCCGAGCGTTGCCGTCGATATGAACTCTCGGGCAACACCAGCCTGTTATCCCCGGGGTAACTTTTATCCGTTGTCTCCGGCCGTTCTATAAAGAACCGTCGGGTCACTAAGTTCTGCTTTCGCATCTGCGCGACTTGTAGGTCTTGCAGTTAAGCTGGCTTTCGCCTTTACACGTCCAGGTCGGTTTCCATCCGACCTAAGCCAACCTTATAAACTCCTCCGTTACTCTTTAGGAGGATAACGCCCCATTAAAACTGCCTGCCAGACACTGTTCCCTGGCGTTTTTGCCGCCAAGGTTAGATTTTAAAATTCGAAAGATGGGTGTTTCATCGACGAGTCCATCCGATCCGAAAACCGAACTTCGTACTCTCCCCACTACGCTACGCATCCGAATCTTAAAGCCAATATCAAGCTGCAGTAAAGCTCCCGGGGTCTTTTCGTCCCGTTGCAGGTATCCCGCGTCTTCACGGGAATCGCATTTTCATCGGGCTCTTCGTTGAGACAGTTCTCCGGTCGTTACGCCATTCATGCGCTCCGGAACTTACCCGGAAAGGAAATGCGCTACCTTAGAACGATTATAGTTATCGCTGACATTGACGAGGGCTTCGGGCAGTCAGCATTCCTAAATAAATAAGAACACCGCCACCGTTAACCTTCTCGCATCGGTCAGGCGTCACCCCCTATACATCCTCTTGCGAGTTAGCAGGGAGCTGTGTTTTTGGTAAACAGTCGCCAGTGGTACTTTCGCTGCGACCTATCTCTCGCCTACGGCGAGAACGCTGATCAACGCAGATTCTCTAGCTCGCTTCGTTCGCCGCGCGGATATACGCTGATACGTATCTGCGTACATCTGCGAAGCGCGAAGCGCTAATATCTGCGAAAATCCGCGATCTTGTCG
>JACRHY010000020.1 GCA_016215765.1 Parcubacteria group bacterium | reverse complement strand
GCAGGACGTCTCTTACGATAAGGGTTTTCTGCCGGTCGTGGAGCGAATGTTCGAGTCGGAACTTTTGGTCACGACGATTTGCCAACCGCCCAAAAGCAAGCGCGATCTGGATCTTTTCGTAAAGGCTCTAAAAAAGATCGAGATCGACCTCCCGCGCCTCAAGGAATATGAGCGCAGGAAAAGCTCAATTGCTATTGACTAAAATCGCCTTTTGTATTTTTCTTATTCCAAGTGGAGGTTCTTTGATTTTTTGAAAAGGAGGTTGGAATGAGGATGAAAATCGGCGATCGGCTAATCGGCGACGACTGTCCTTGTTTTATCGTAGCGGAAGCCGGCGCCAATCATGACGGTGATTTTACGAAGGCCGGTCAGTTGATAAAGGCGGTCGCGGATATCGGGGCGGACGCGATTAAGTTTCAGCATTATACCGCCGAGAAATTGGTTTCAAAGGAGGCGAAGCGGTATTGGCTCGTGAGGGGCGACGAAGGCGGGCATCAATTTGACCCGTCCCGCTATAAAGAAAGCCAGATTGAGACCTTCGCGAAGATTGACGGAATTCCTCGCGAAAAAGACATTGAGTTGATGCGGCTGGCAAACGAGCGGAATATCGTTCTTTTTTCCACGCCGTTTGACTTTGAGAGCGTTGACCATCTGGACGCTCTGGGAATTCCGATGTTTAAAATCGCTTCCGGCGATCTGACTTATCGCCAGTTTGTTGAGTACATTGCCCGAAAGGGAAAGCCGGTTATTCTTTCAACCGGCGCGGCGAATTTGGCGGAAATTAAAGAAGCGGCGCAAGTTGTTCGAAAAACCGGAAATGGTCAGTTAATTTTGCTTCATTGCACGTTGGCGTATCCGACGCCGCTTGAACACGCGAATCTCTTGATGATGCGGCATCTTCAACTGGAGTTTCCCGAAGCGCTGGTCGGCTTATCCGACCATACGCCGGGCATTATCGCTTCTGTCGTTGGGGCTATGCTCGGCGCGGCGATGATTGAGAAGCACTTCACGAACACTCCCGGACCGGCCGTCGGAGAAGACAAGGTAGGCGAAAGCCCCGACCACGATATTGGTCTTGGCGTCGGAAAATTCGCCGAAATGATTTTCCGCGTTCGCGATGACGAAGCAAACGGACTAAGCGTCCGTTTGGGCATTCCTTTTGCCGCGGCGGCGAGTTGCGTCCGAAACGGCGAACATTTCCGCCTTTTGGGCAAGGGAGAAAAAACGGTTGATTCCGCCGTTGAGATGAAGGCGCGGCTGCAAGCGCGAAGAAGCGTTGTCGCGGCTCTTCCGCTTAAGCGAGGCGCGGTTTTGACCGAAGAGACGATTAAAACCCATCTGACGGTAAAACGGCCGGGAACCGGCATTCCGCCGTATGAAATCGGACTGCTTTCGGGCCGGATCGTCAAAAACGACATTCCCGCCGATGCCGTTTTGCAATGGGACGATGTTCTTTGAAATCACCCGCCAATCGGCGGGTTTTTTTTATTGACAATAAGCTGGTTTTTCATTACCGTTAAGCTGATTCTTTAAAAAGAAAAAATAAATCAACGGAGGACTTATGCGAAAAATAACCCTTGAACAACTGATTGAAATTTACGCCTTTGCCAACAATGACGCGCCCGAAAAAGCGGACGCCATCGTTTATTTGGAGGGCGACTCGTTCTCTCGGGTCGGAAGGTGCGTTGAACTCTTTAAGAAAAAGTACGCGTCGGTTATTTTAATTTCCGGAACGGATGATCGGCCGCGGCTCGGATGTTTTCCGGCTCAATCCGTAAAGCTGAAAATGGTGAAATTGGGAGTTCCGAATTCCGGATTGATTTTGGAAGAAAATTCCATCAATACCCGCGATCAGGCGATTGAAGTGATGAAGATCGCCAAGAAGCGGAAATGGAAAAAAATCATCCTCGTCACCTCTCTTTACCACCAGCCGCGAGCGTACCTTACGTTCGTAGGCACGATGGTGGAACTGGGAATGCGTTTAAGGATCATCAACGACCCGGTGCGTCAACTCCCGTGGTTTCGGCGGACGCCGCGGGGAACGCGCCTCAATATTTTACGCGGCGAGGTGAGAAAAATTAATATCTACCTCGCTAAGGGGCATTTGGCGAGTTTCAGAACCGTTTTGGAGTATCAGAAATGGAAGGAGGAATCGAAACGATGAGAAAGCGCGTTAAGGTGATAGCTGCTATTCAGGTCAGCACGAAGTCGTTGCGTTTGCCGGGCAAGGCCTTCAAGGACCTTTGCGGAAAGCCGGTGCTTATGCGGATCATTGAACGTCTGCGTAAGGCGAAAGAGGTTGACGGCATCGTGATCGCTACGACCACTAGGCCGGAGGATGATGTGCTTGTCGGATTCGCCGCCGAACACGGCGTGGGTTGCGTGCGCGGCGAAGTGACGGATGTCGTCGGCCGCTTGCTTGCCGCAATGCGGCTGGCCGGAGCGGATGCCGTTCTGCGGGTGACCGGCGATTCGCCGATGGTTGATCCGGATCTCGTTGATCGAGTGATCGGGCGCTATCGCACGCTCGCCGGACGGGTATCGTTCGTCACGACTTGTCTGCCGCCGACCTATCCCGAGGGGTATAGCTTAGAGGTGCTACCGACGAGCTTGCTGGAGCATCTGGATGTGACGCAGCATACTCCCGAGGAGCGCGAGACCTTTGCTATACACATCAGCAAGAATACCGGCATGTATTCGCGCTCGGTCGTGTCGTCCAGTAAGGATGCGAGTCATTTTCGTTTGACGCTTGATTATCCGGATGACTTCCGGGTGATTGAAGCGGTCTATCGGCATTTTCTCGGCATCGGCAAAGAGGACTTCACGGTGGACGAGGCGGTCGCTTTTTTGGAAGCCCACCCGGAGATCGCCTCGATCAATCAACGCTTCATTGATCGGGAAAAGTATCCCTACAGCCTCGGCGATGCCGCGGTGAAGAAAGCGCTTTAGAACGTAAAAACCGCCGCACAAATTTTAATGTGCGGCGGTAATTTTTTTTACGGTCACGATCTTTTCTTCCGAGTTGCCAATCCTTTTTCGACGAACTTGTCGATGTAGGCCAGGACTTCTTCAAAATCCAAGTCGAGCTCGTCGGCGATCTCAAGGATGCTTTTGTCGCCTTCCATTCTCAGCATGATATTTTCAAGGGCATGGCTCAGCTTTGGGTTCGTGCGCCAGTCAACCCATAGGCCGTATCCGGACAGGAAAATCGGGCCCTTGAATTTTCTGACCGGAACATAATCGCGCTCCAGGAGGTTGATTACCTTAAGGACGAGGTCCTTTGATTCGTTAAGGCGCTCCGCGGAGACAATGCTCGGATCATCGTCGCTCGTGTGGTACTCCGGATAGTGCGGGAAACCGGGCTTGGCGCGACTGACCGAGATCGTCGGTATGTTCACTCCCGGACCGTTCCAGACCATCTCGTCGTTCTTCACGATCTCGCGGAATCCGCCGAGGCGAAATTCTTTGCCGGTACTTTTCATGACGTGACGCGCGGCGCGATCGATCGCGGTGTCGCCTTGACGGCTTAGTTGCAGACCGTGGATGTCGTCGTTCCCGAGCATTTCCAGAAATATCCCATACTTGAATTGCGGGATAATCTTCTCGTTGCGGCTCAGATAGGCGATTGAACCGATGGTTTCCGGCACAAGGACAAATTTGTAAGTGAAATAGTTCTTTCTCTTGCCGAGCTCTTTAGCCAGCCCTACGAGCACGGCAACTCCCGAAAGATCGTCGTTCACCATTGCCGGATGGCACAGGTGCGCGATCACGGCGATCGTCTCCTTTGTTCGCCCCTTGATCGTATGCTCGCCGATTTTCAAATATCCTTTTTCAAATTTGGAATCAATGAATACCCGATATCGGTCTTCTTTGAAGCGTTCCAGCCAATTGTGCGGTACGCAAAACCCCCAATCGCGCTCATAATATTTGAACTCAAAGGGGATGGCGCCCGGTCTGTCCGGTCTTGTGTGCAGATGTTTAAGCAACTCCTCTTTCGTCACGATCTTATCAATCGGCAAAGAATATGACATGACGTGCAGGGGATGGTCCTTTAGATTGAGTAACGTTTTGCCGCGCAAATTTTCAATTCGCGCCGCCGCCGCGCTCCATTTCTCGGGCACTTTCCACGTCCAACACTTGGAGCCGATGGGCACCTTGTGAATCTTGAGGGGGATAATTTTAGATATGTAAGCCAACGCCTCGTCAAAGCCGTCGGAAACTATATCGCGCCTTGTAAGCCAGATATTTTGTATGAGTTTTATCATAATATTGGAAAGCATGCAGTTTGACAATATTTTACATTATTATATCATTTTTAAAATGATCTTTAAAGAAAGGGGTAAACAATGAGTAAGTCCTCGCTTAGTTTTGCGGTGGTTATGACGGAAGAGAACATCGTTGGTTGTGAAATAATGAGTAGGCTGATGGCCGAAAATTTAAGGCCATCCATCGTCATCGTGGAGAGGAGCGAGCGGGCAGAGCGAGAAAAATCGTATCTTAAAAATGATTTTTACGCGCCGCCGGCTTTCGCGGATATCCCGTCCCGCTTTCCGTCAGAGGTGGTTTGTGTTCCTAATGTTAACGGGGAGGAATCGCGGCGGGCGCTTCTTGAGCACGCTCCCGATCTGATACTTTTAGACGGGTCGGCGATCATTAAAAAGCAAATCTTTTCAATCGCTAGGATTGGAACGTTGAACGCGCATCCCGGTCTGCTTCCGGAATATCGCGGCGTTGATTCCGTGCGCTGGTCCATCTATCACGGCAATCCGGTCGGCGCTACTTGCCATTTTATTGACGAAGGTCTGGACACCGGGCCGATTATTTTGCGGGAAGAGGTGTCTTATGCTGCCGGCGAGCCGCTACTCTCTATCCGTGTTCGGGTGATGCGGATATGCGCCAAACTAATGGTGGAAGCACTTCAGGGATTATCCTCCGGCGTTCTGCGGCCCGTTCCGCAGCCGAAGGAGGGCGGTTATTACAGCTGGGCGCCCAAGGAAGTGCAGGAAGCGGTTGATAGAAAGTTGAACCCCCTCGCTTAAAGGGGGTTTTTAAATTACGATATGGTAAACGATGCCGATAAAAAATAAAATCAAAAAAATAATTTTCGCCACCCACGATGCCGGCGGGGCCGATACTTTGGTGCCGGTCATAAAAAGGATAGCAAAAAATAAACTATTTAGCGTCAAAGTTTTATTTTCCGGTCCGGCAAGATTAATTGCCAAAAAGAACAAAATAAAATTTATCGGCGTCAATGGCTATACGACCGATAAAATTGAAAAATCGGTGTCGTTTTTCGGTCCGGATTTTATCTTAACGGGGACGAGCAGCGGGATGCATATAGACAAGGCGCTTTGGCGAGCGGCAAAAAAACTCGGTATTCCAACCGCCGCCATTTTGGATTCCTGGGTAAATTACGGCCGGCAGTTCAGCTTTTCCGGCAGGAGAGGGGTTGTTCAAGGTAAGTTGCCGGATCATATTTTGATCATGGATAAAACAACGCGTCGCGAAATGATCGCCGAGGGCTTTCCGAAGGAGCGTCTGATTGTTACCGGTAATCCGCACTTTGACGGTTTTAAAAAATTTAAGAACATCGGATTCAAGTCGGCAAAAAAAATACTTTTTATTGACCAGCATTTTTCCGAATTGGTGGCGAGCGGAGTTCATGAAAATTTGGGGTTCGCGGAAATTAAAGTATTCGGAGATCTGGTAAATGCCCTTGAAAAGTTAAATTGGACTGGAGAGCTGCTGATTAAATTTCATCCGGGATCCAAAAGTTTGTCGAGATTTGACGAGATCATAGCCGGCTCCGGCTTGCGCATCCGTAAAGCGAAAAGGGGCGACGATATCCGCGCTCTCATTGAGCGCAACGACTTGATCTTCGGCATGACATCCATGGCTCTGTTTGAAGCGGCGCTGGGAGGAAAAATCGTTTGCAGTTATCAGCCGGGGCTGGCGAGAAAAACCGATGCGTTAATAAGCAATCGTCTTGGTTTGTCGTATCATACCCGCCGGGCGTCGGAGTTGCCCGGATTGCTTAAGAAGTTGATCGGTCCGTCCGCAAACCTTCGCGTGCGCAATGTCGGGATTCGGAATTATTTTCATAGAAATGCCACGCAAAACGTCATTGATTTTATGACCGCCAAACACAAGCACAAGCAATAGCGTGGCAATTATTTTATGGCGCGGCACGTCGCTTCATTGACTTCCGCGCGCATGATTGCTATGAATATCGCATAATTCTTTGACAATGAGGGGGCGCGAATATGGGCGAGTTCCGGGTTTTGATGCTTTATCCGAATGTGCGGGTGGAGGCGCTGGTGCCGACATCTCTGGCGCTTTTTTCCGCGATACTGAAGCGCGAAGGTTTTCGCGTGGAGCTCTTTGATACGACCTACTATGACACGACTACCAGATTTATAGACGTGGATCGCACGAAAACGATGAACCTGATAGTGCGTCCTCATCAGGCGCATTATGAAATGCGCAAAACCGACGGCTATGAGGACTTTCGCAAGAAAGTAGAGGAGTATCAGCCGCATCTCATAGCGGTTACCGCCACCGAAAGCATGTTCCCGATGGCCATCAACTATCTTCAGCACATCAATGATCTGGACGTACCGGTGTTTTTGGGCGGCGTCTTTGCCACCTTTGCGCCGGAAATAGCGTTGCGGTTTCGCGAAATAGACATGATCTGCATCGGTGAAGGAGAGCGGGTCTTTCCGGAGTTGTGTCGCAAGATGAGTCGCGGCGATGATATCTTATCCACGCTGGGAATCTGGATAAAGAAGCCCGATGGTACGATAAAGCGCAACCCCTTGCCGCCGCCGATTAATCCCGACGACAATCCTCTACCCGATTTGTCCATCTTTGAAGACGGGCGCCATCTGCACCCGCGTTCCGGCAAAGTATTTCGGCTGTTTCAGGTGGAAACGCATCGCGGCTGTCCCTACAAGTGTACTTTTTGCAACTCACCCGCGCAGGACGTGTTGTATAAAGACGCTACCGGACATAGTTTCTTCCGCAAAAAATCGTTTGCGAAGATACGCGAAGAGATTCTCTACGTTCGCGATAATTATCGGGCGAACTATATCGGTTTCTGGGCGGATACTTTTCTGGCGTGGACCGACCGCGAGTTTGACGAGTTTTGCGAGATGTATCGGGATATCCGCCTGCCCTTTTGGTGCCAGACGCGCATTGAGACCCTTACGATTGATAAAGTGCGCAAGCTGAAAGAAGCCGGCGTGCATCGTATGGATCTCGGACTGGAGCATGGCAGTGAGGAGTTTCGCCGCCGCGTCGTGGGGCGCAGTTATTCAAACGATCTGGCGGTGGAGAAAATGAAGATTCTCGCGGACTTTGATATTCCGCACACCGTAAACAACATCATTGGTCTGCCGACCGACACGCGCGAACTCGTCTGGGACACGATTAAACTCAATCGTCGGTTATCAATTGATACCTGCCGCGCTTCGGTTTACATGCCGTATTGCGGCACGCCGCTTCGCGATCTGGCGGTAAAAATGGGATATATGGACGCCGATTTTATCTGCCCGATGGATCCGAACGAGCCGGTTTTCGGCATGCCGGATCTTTCCATTGATCAGATCAAAGGCGTGTTGCGCACCTTTAACCTTTATGTGCGGTTTCCGAAGGAGCGCTGGCCGGAGATAAAACTGGCGGAGCGATTGACTCCGGAAGGCGACGCGAAGTGGTCCGAGCTTGTTGAAGAATTTAAGCGGCTCTATTACTATCAGCCGGACAATGCCAACGAAGTCAATCTTTCCGAATCGCTTTCAAAAATGAAAGAATAATATATGCGGCGGCGCTACGGCGCCGCCTTTTACTTTTTAACGCAATGTGCGGTATTTACTTTTTATAATAATTATGTTTTTATATTGCTAATCGTGTTTTTTAACAACTGAAGAAAAGGGGGAGCAAAATGAAAAGAAGAGCTTTTTTATCCGGTCGTCTTATCAGCTTGCGGCCGGTGGAACGAAACGACGCGCCGTTGATTGCCAGATGGATCAACGATCCGCTCGTAACTTTTACGATGTTTACCGGCCAGCGTCCGGTCAATCGGGAGCAGGTTGAAAACTTGATTATGTCCCAGGTCGTCGCTTTCGAGAACGTCATTTTTATAATGACGGATAAAAAGAGCGGCCAACCGATAGGCCTGACCGGCCTTTACGATATTCACCCGACGGCTCGGAAGGCCGAATTTCGGGTTATGATCGGGGAGGAAATGTTCTGGGGGAAAGGACGCGGAACGGAGGCGGCTCATCTGATGCTGTTTTACGGGTTTGACCGTCTTAATCTCCATCGGATTTGGCTGGGAGTTACCGCCGAAAACGTCGCCGGAGTGCGCGCTTACGAAAAGGCCGGCTTTAAGCGCGAGGGAGTTTTGAAAGAAGATCTTTACCGCAACAGCCGCTATTACGATTCCATTCGCATGGCGGTTTTGCGGCAAGAATATTACGCCAAACTTCCGCTGAAAAGGAGGAGAAATGAAAAAGCTCTATAAAGCCGCCGTCATCGGCTGCGGCCGTATCGGTATGTTGATGGAGGAGGATCCGAAGCGGCTCAAGCCCGCAACTCACGTCGGCGCGTATTTACGCAACCAGCGTACTGAACTGGTAGCGGTCGCGGAGATGGACTCCGCAAAACGCGAAAAAGCGAAGACGATCGCTCGCGGCGCCGAGATATTCACGGACGCGCGCGAGATGCTTGTGAAAGTTCGTCCGGATATCGTCTCTGTTTCCACCTTTCACGACGACGAGAACGACCAGCATTATCCGATGGCGCTCCTGGCCGCCGAGCTCGGCATTCCGGCAATCGTCTGTGAAAAGCCGATTGCTTCAACTATCGGGAAAGGCAGAGAGATGGTCGCGGCCTGCGAAAAATCCGGCTCACTGCTTTTTGTGAATCACATCCGCCGTTTTGAGCCGCTCCTTGGCGAGTGGCAGAAACGCTTGGCGGACGGCGTGATCGGCGAGATCCAGCAGGCGACCGGTTACTATTCTATCGGCCTGTATCATATGGGGACGCATCTCGTGGACTTTTTGCGTTTCTATTTGGGCGACGTGGAGTGGGTCGCGGGCTGGAACAATCTGCGCGCTCATGCCGCCGTGCCCGGCGACTGGTGCGTGGACGGCATCCTTGGCTTTAAGTCGGGGGCGCATGTCGCCATCCAGTCCACGAATGTGAAGGACTACTCAATGTTTGAGGTGCGCGTCTTGGGACGCAAGGGCGAGCTTTTCATCCGCGATCTCGGTCGCACCGTGGAGCTGACGCCGGCAGCCGAATCCAAGCAGTACGCCGGATTCTTTGAGCTTGATCCGGAACGGCGTGAAACGCATCATGGCCGCGAACAGAGCTTCTTTGTCGGACTCGTGGAAAACGTCGTCGCCTCGCTTGATGGCACCGAGGCGCCGAAGAGTACCGGCCGCGACGGACTGCGTGTCATTGAAGTGCTCGCGGCGCTTCGCGAAAGCGCGAACAATGACGGCTGGAAAATAGTTCTTCCGGCCTGAACAACCGCCCCTCGCGCGTTTAACGCGCGAGGGGTTTATTTTTTGCGCCACTGTGGCATTATGGGAATATCGGAATGTCCAAGAGGAATATCAAAAATAAATATCGCGCGGCTGTTATCGGTTGCGGACGCATAGGTCTTTTTGACGAACTTGATAGTTTGAAACTTCGTCCCGCCTCGCACGTCGGAGCTTTTTTGCGCAATCGCCGCATTGAGCTGGCCGCTATTTGTGATTCCGACGCCGCCATTTTGAATAAAGCGAAAAGATTTTTGCCGCGCGTTAATGCTTATCGCGATGTTTATAAAATGCTGGAATGCGAGCGTCCGGACATCGTCTCCATCGCCACTCCGGATGAAACGCATCTCTCTATGGCGCGGGCCGCCGTTGATGGCGGGGCTAAACTTATTATCTGCGAGAAACCGCTGGCGCCCGATTTCGTTTCCGGAAAAAAAATCATCGCTCTTTGCCACCGTCGCGGCGCAAAACTGCTCGTAAATCATATGCGCCGTTTTGATCCGTTGCTCCGAAAGACGATAAGCGATATTCGTCGCGGCAAGTACGGACGCGTGCGGCAGACGCGCGCGTTGTATGTCAACGGCTGGCTCAATAGCGGCACCCATCTTATAGATATTTTGCGCTGGAGTTTGGGCGAGATTTTATGGGTGGCGGGATTCAAACATGAGAAATTATCCTTTATTCATCAAGACGATTTTAATATTGACGTTGTGCTGGAGACGCGAAACGGGGCGCGTGTTTTTTTACAACCGCTGGAGAAGAAAGATTACGGAATTTTTGAGATAGAATTTTACTGCGAGCGGGGGATGGTGGCGGTGCGCGATCTGGGTTTTGCCGTGGAAGTTACGCCATTGGTTAGAAGCCGGCGCTATTCCGGAACAATGGCGTTAGATACCGATAATAAAAAAGTGCGAAAGAACGAAAGCGTCAGCTTTATGGCTTCCATGGCGAAGCACGCCGTGGAAGCATTGGATGGCCGCCAGAAAATTCTTGCCACAGGAGAGGACGCCTTGGCCGCTCTTCGTATCATTGAGGCGGCGCGCAAGAGCGCTAAGTCGGACGGTAAAAAAATATATCTTAAATAATTATGTGCGGAATTGCCGGAATAGTTGATTTGCGTCGGCGAGAAGTTGCGGCGCGTGAAGTAAAAAAAATGACCGATGCCATCGCGCATCGCGGTCCGAACGGCGAAGGCGTCTTTACGGGACGCGGTGCCGGTCTGGGTCACCGCCGTCTGAGCATCCTTGATCTTAGCGCCGCCGGCGCTCAACCGATGCGGAGCGCGCGCGGTGAGCTCGTGATCGTCTTTAACGGCGAGATCTACAATTATCCGGAGCTTAAAAAGGGGTTACCGGGAAAATATAACAGCAATTCCGACACCGAAGTTCTGCTGCGCGTTTACGAAAAATGGGGCGAAAAATGCTTGGGGCTATTAAACGGCATCTTCGCTTTCGCCATTTGGGATGATAAGTGTCGGCGGTTTTTCGCGGCGCGCGATCGTTTGGGCGTGAAGCCGTTCTATTACGCCGTGCATAAAGATCGTTTTTATTTTGCCTCGGAGATTAAGGCGCTTTTGGCCGCCGGAGTGCCGGCGCGTCCGAATGATAAAATTATTCACGACTATCTGGTCTACGGCTACTATGACCATAGCGAAGAAACTTTTTTTGACGGTATCAAGCAATTGATGCCCGGGCATTACCTCGAGATCCGCGATCAAAAGATACTGATTAAGCGTTATTGGTATCTGCCGGAGCTTGTTAAAGAAAAAAGCGGGATCACCGACCGCGAAGCGGGGGAGGAATTTTGGAAATTACTGCAAGATTCGGTGAAGCTTGAATTGCGGAGCGATGTGCCGATCGGCATGAGTGTAAGCGGCGGGCTTGATTCGTCGTTACTCGCTCAAGCGGTGAATAAGGCCGTGAAAGGACAAAAGAATTTCAATTTATACCATTTTGAATACGCCGGACTCGGCTATGAGAAAGAGCGGCCGCACGTTGATCGTCTGGCGCGTGAGATGGGCTGGCGCAAGCCGCATATTGTTACGGTGCGATCCGGCGATATGCCGGAGTCGGCGCTCAAAATAATGTGGCATGAAGAGCAGCCCTTTCCCGGATTGCCGACCGTCGCTTGGCACAAACTTTATAAAACGCTAGGGTCTACCGAAACGATCGTAACGCTGGAGGGTCATGGCGGAGATGAAATAGCGGCCGGCTACGATTATTATTTCGGCGCCTTCATTCTTGATATTTTAAGGACTAATGGCGAAAAAGCGGCTTGCCGCGAAATTGCGCAATTCGCGGCCGTGCGCGGCGTGGCGTTGGAGAAAGCCCGACAGATGACGTTGAACGGTGTGAAGGCCTATGTCGGCGGCGGAGTTTCGGCAGACGCCTCGCGATTTTCTTGCGCGGAATTCTTGCGCGCCGATTTTCGCGCTCTTAAAAAAGAACCGCCGTGGTTTGAAGCGCCATTCGCCTCGCATCTCGCTAATTTTCAATATCGTGAACTGATGCATACCAAGCTGCCGCGTGTTTTGCGGAGCGTGGATCGTGAATCAATGGCTTACGGCCGGGAATTGCGCGTGCCGATCTTGGATCATCGTCTTGTGGAGCTGTCTTTTTCTTTGCCGCTTGAGCAGCGTATCGGCCATGGCCAAATGCGTCGCTTTATGCGTAACGCGGCCGGGCGCGTGCTTTCTCCCGTTCTGGCAAAGACGCCGAAACGTTCGCTGCCCAACCCGCAACGCGCATGGTTTCAAAAAGAGTTGAGGCCATGGATTGAGTCGCTCGTCAATTCGCGCTCTTTCCGCGCTCGCAAATATTTTGATGAAAAGCTCGTGCTTGCCGAATACGAAAAATATTGCCGCGCGAAAGATCCCGTCAACGCTTTTCATGTCTGGCAGTGGATTAGTATTGAGTTGTGGTTCAGGGTATTTATTGATAAATGAACATAAATAACAAAGCAACGATATTTTTTGTAATTGCTACTGTGGCGCGCGTGAACTTCATTTTGCGCACGGACGTTTTTCGCATTTTGCGCGATGCCGGGCATCGGATAGTCGTCATCTCGCCGTTTGTTAAAAGTGAAGATTTTAGAAAAGAATTTGCGGCGGACAATGTGCGCTTTGAATCATTGCCTGAGTTGGGGCGCTATATAAAAATATTGAACTATTTACGCGGGCTGCTGTTAACGATCAAGCATCCGGTAATTATAAATTCTAAAAAGGTCCACGACGTTGTTACTGCGGGCTATAGGCCGCCAAAGACGGCCCCGCGTCGCTTGAAAGATATGATTTTCGTGGTAATTGTCGGAGTTTTAAGGTGGTTGGGTTTTGGCAATGCGAAAGTTTTAGACGGCACTGAAAGATTTGTTTATTATCATGCAGAATGTCGTCGTTTATTCAGAAAATACTTGCCAGCGGCGATCGTCCTGGCTTCCGGCGGAGCAGATGGACACGATTCTCCATTTATAATTTATGCGTCAAAGTTCGGCGCCGCCGCAGTTGCGACCGATAACAATATAGACGTCTTTGAATTCCGGTATTTTGCGCGCCCGCGTCCGCTTGCCAAGTGGATGCTTTTTAGCGAAGCGCAAAAGCAAATTGCCGCGTCCGTTCAAAAAATAAAAGAGGAAAACATCGCCGTTACCGGCGCCGCGCGCTACGACTATTACTTTCGGGATTTTAAGCCGTTGCCGCGCGACGAGTTTCTGCGCTCCTTGGGGATTGATCCGGCAAAGAAACTTATCACTTTCGGCGCAAAAATCCCGAAGCTTTATCCGTACAACGCAGAGGTGCTCGAAACGCTGCTTGCAACCATCCGGGAGCGTCTGGGCGGCAACGCGGAACTTTTCGTACGTTTTGATCCCGGACACGATGAGCGTATTTATGGATCTCTACTCAATGAATTCAAGTGGGAGAAGGCGGAGCAGGCGGCGCATCGCGACCATGTCGCAAATTTGCTCTATCACAGCGATGTTGTGATCAGCGTGAACTCAACTTTCTCTATAGAGTCCTGCCTCATCAATGTTCCCTCTATCTGGATAGGCTTCGGCGGCGGCGAGGAGAGCGAGCGCGGCTATCTGGTCACTTATCGCTTGGAAATGTTCAAGCGCATAGCCAAAACCGGCGGTATACCCGCAGTGCGCAGTCCGGGCGAATTGTCGGATTTAGTGGTAAGATACGCGAGCGATCGCGCGGCGGATCAGGCCAAGCGGCTTGCGCTTGTGGAACAAGAGTATTATGGATCGGACGGACGTTCCGGCGAGCGCGTCGCCGCGGTTATTCAGCAATTGTTAGATGAACGTTTTCATAGATAAACTGCAGAAATTTTTCGGAGTGGATCTGCGCTATATTGCGCGCGGCGGTTTTTGGCTTGGCCTTGACCAGTTTTTTTCCATAGCGCTGAGCTTGGCGCTCACAGTCGCTTTTGCCAACCTGCTTTCTCAAGAATTATACGGAATTTATCGGTACATTCTTTCCGTTTTCGCCATTTTGACGATTTTTACTCTTCCGAACATGGATGTGGCGGCGGCCGCGTCCGTGGCTGGGGGAATGGAGGGTTCGCTTACGGCGGCTCTTAAGACGCGCATTCGTTGGGGATTGGCGGGAGCGGCTGGCGCTTTGGCTATGTCGGGATATTACTTTTTCAATCAAAACTCTCTGCTGGGCTTTTCATTTTTGATCGTCGCCGCTTTCTTGCCGTTTAACGACTCCTTCGGTTTATACGGCGCGTTGCTCAAAGGGCGCCGCCTTTTCAAGTTAAAATCGCAGTACTCAATTGTTACGAGAATCGTTTCGGCCGCTTCTTTAATCGGCGCCCTGTTTTTGTCTCAAAATCTGTTTTGGATTTTAGTCGCTTTCTTTGCGCCGTACGTTTTTCTGCGGTTGTTCTTTTTCTGGTTTATAATGAAAAAAGAAAAACCGAACGAGAAAACGGATCCTCATTTGATTACTTACGGAAAACACTTAAGCGTTATGCAGTTTTTGGGATCGCTGGTCAACTATCTTGATAGCCTGCTCGTTTTTCATTATTTGGGAGCGGCGCCGCTCGCCGTTTATTCAATCGCGATGGCGCCGATCACGAAATTTCAACAGACATTTTCCATCATTCCCGAGCTGGCCTTGCCGAAATTTTCCGCTAAAAACGCGGAAGAAACAAAAACTCATCTGCTGAAAAAGATTTTTAAAACGTTGATATTCGTCGGAGCAGGAGTGGGCATTTACATTTTGATAGCTCCGACGGTTTTTAAATTATTTTTCCCGAAATACACAGAGGCCGTTTTTTATTCGCAGTTGATTTCACTTATTCTTCTCGCTTTGCCGTTCGGTTTAATTTATACCTTTTTCCAGTCAAAGGCGATGAAGGAAAAAATTTATCATTACAATATAGCCATCCGCATTTTTCAGCTGGCGATCGTTGCCGCGCTGGTCCCGTTTTTTGGAATAATGGGGGCGATCGCGGCGCGGGTATTTTTTCAGATATTTTCCGTTTTTATTCTACTGATTCTTTTCAGGCGGACTTGATATCGGGGCGCGCCCGTTTTACAAATTTGCATTTTCGGCATATGATTAGCCGCAGTTTGTTTTTAATGATTTTTTAAGATTATGAATCCAAAAATTGGAATTATCGGAGTGGGGATGGTCGGGGGGCCGATCGCCCGTTATTTTCAGGAATTAAAGGGCTATCAAAGAGGCGAGAATCTTTTTCTCTACGACACCGATTCCCGAAAAAACTGCCTTGACGATATCAATCGGGCGGAGGTTATTTTCGTCTGCGTGCCGACACCGAAGAATCCGAAAAACGGCGCCTGCGACGTTTCCATCGTGGCGGACGCGGTGAAAAAAATAGACGGCGAAAAAATCATCGTCATTAAATCCACCGTCACGCCCGGGACGACGGAAAATCTGCAAAAAAAACATCCCCGCCACAAATTTTTATTTAATCCCGAGTTTCTGACGGAAAGCCGCGCTTGGGAAGACATGATCCGCCCCGACCGGCAGATCGTCGGTTTTACGGATAAAGGCCTGGACGCCGCCCATCTCGTTCTCTCGCTTTTGCCCAAAGCGCCGTTTATGTCGCCGTGGGGAGTCGGCACGTATCAGCAAATGAGAATCACCGCCACGGAAGCGGAATTTATCAAATACGCCGGCAACGTTTATTTTGCCCGCAAAATCAACTGGGCCAACGCTCTAGCGAAAGCGTCCGAAAAAATGGGCGCGGATTACGAAAACATCCGCAAGGGAATGTCCGCCGATCACCGCATCGGCGACTCGCATCTGGATGTCCGTCACGGCGGTTACCGCGGCTTCGGCGGCTATTGCTTTCCCAAAGACACCGCCGCTTTTATGCGTTTTGCCGGGGAAAACGGATTGCGCGACGTGTTTAATCTTCTTTTGAGTGATTGGAGGTTCAACGAAAATCTGCTGAACGAACAGGGATTGACCGTTGAAGACGTCAGCCGGCACGTGACCGAGATGGATCTTCAAGAAAAGCGAACCCAAAAACGAAAAAAAGCGGACAAGCCCCGCAAAATGTTGGGCGAACGAAAAACGAAAAATAAAAAATGATCACCAACAGGCAATTCGCCAATCTTTACGTCTGGGCCGTCAGAGCCGCCGTTTTCGCCGTCCCGGCTCTTTCGCTCTGGATATCGGGCTCAATGCTTTACCCCTACATCTCCGGCCGGAATTTCGGCTTTCGTTTGCTGGTGGAGCTGGCGGCGGCGCTGTGGCTGGGGCTTGTTTTTCTCAATAAAGAATACCGGCCGAAATTCACGCCGCTCGCCGTCGCCGTCGCCGTTTTCGCGATCGTCGTCGGTCTCGCCGATTTCTTGGGCGTTGATCCTTATAGCAGTTTTTGGTCGCGCTACGAAAGAATGGAGGGGTATTTAACGATCGTCCATCTCGCCGCTTATTTTTTCGTGGCGAGTTCCGTTTTGAAAACGAAGAAAGAATGGCTGGCGCTGCTGGGCGTTTTTTCCGCCGTCGGCGTTCTTGTCGGTTTTTACGGCCTTTTGCAAAAGGCCGGTTATTTCGCGGCGATTCAGGGCGGATTTCGCATTGACGGCACGATCGGCAATCCGACGTATCTCGCCGCTTATCTTTTGCTCGCGACGGGAGCGTGTCTGGTTTTGCTTTTTAACGCGAAAAACGTCTGGCTGAAATGGGCTTGCGCCGCCGTCGCGGCTTTTAATCTGCTGATTATTTATTTCACCGCCACCCGAGGCGTTATTTTGGCGATGTTGGCCGTCGCGCCGCTGGCTTTGGCGGCGTACGTTTTTTTCGGCAAAAGCGGAAACGAAAGGGAGCGCTTTTATAAAAAAATCGCCGCCGGCGTTTTAGCGCTGATAATTCTGACTCCCGTTCTGTTTTATTTCGCCAAGGACAGCGCTTTCGTGAGGGGCAATCCCGTTTTGGCTCGCTTTGCCACGATGTCGCTGGAAGAAAAAACCACCCGCTCCCGTTTGATGATTTGGACAATGGCCTGGGAGGGCTTTAAAGAGAGGCCGGTTTTGGGATGGGGTCAGGAAAATTTCACTTACGTTTTTGCCAAACATTACGATCCGAAACTCTACGACCAGGAACCGTGGTTTGACCGCTCGCATGACATTGTTTTTGATTGGCTGATCGCCGCCGGCGCGCTCGGTCTGCTGGCCTATCTGTCGCTTTTTGCCGCCGCTTTCGCCGCTCTTTGGTCGGCTTTCCGCGCGGGAGCCGCCGGCCTTGCCGAAGCGGGAGCGATTTTCGCCGTCCTGTGCGCTTATTTTATCCAGAATCTTTTTGTTTTTGACAATTTCAACACCTATATTTTGTTTTTCTCTTTTCTCGCTTATCTGAACAATTTAAAGCGGTTTCCCGCGCCGCCGGCGGAGGAAAAAATCGGTTTTCCCGAACAGGCGAAAAGGCGATTTAATTCCCTTGTCGTTTTCGCCGCCGCTTTGTCGCTGGCGGTCGTCGCGGCTTATTTCGCCAACATTAGGCCGATGATGGAATCGCGGGCTTTGATAGCGGTTTTACAAGATTTGAACAGGAAGGCCTCGGCGGGCGAAGTTATGGCAAGTTTCAAAAAGGCCCTGGCTTACGGCACTTTCGGCGACGGCGAAACGAGAGAGCAATTCGGCCGCTTGGCCGTTAACCTGGCCGAAATGAAGGGAAAGAAAGAGCAAAAAGCCGATTTTATCAACGGAGCGATTGAAGAATTTGAAAAACAGGTCGGGCAATTTCCCGACGATCTGCGGACGCGCGTTTTTCTGGGAACCTTGTACAACAAGGCGGCCGCCGCTTTCGGCGATCTTTCTTACGCGGATAAAGGAAGAGAACATATTGACGCCGCCCTGCGGCTGAGCCCGACCCGTCAGGCGATTTACTTCATTTCCGCCGACAATCATTCTTTGAAAAGCGATTCCGCCGCCGCGCTGGCCGACTTGAAAAAGGCCGTCGCTCTTGAGCCGGATTTCGCTGAGGCGCAAGCCAATCTGGCGTCAATGGCGATTGCCGCCGGCGACGAAAAAACGGCCGATAAAGCGGCGGCCGATCTGTTAAAACTGAAAAACGCTCCCGTTTTTGACGTCTTTGCCGTCAAGACGGCGGACGCTTACATCAAGGCGGGAAAACTTAGCCGCGCCCTCGTGCTTTACGAAGCCGCCGTCGCGGCAAATCCGGGCGTTGCCCAATATTACGCCAATTTGGCCGGTCTTTAT
>JACRHY010000022.1 GCA_016215765.1 Parcubacteria group bacterium | reverse complement strand
GTCTTCGTCCGATAACGTGTTGAAGGAAATGACTTCGGACGCCAAGACGAACGTGATCCGAAGCTGGTCGTAGACTTCGATTGTTTCTTGGGAAACAAGGCCGTCGTCATCCGCCAAGAACGGCACGTCCGACCCGTCGCTTTTTTGAATGCCGGTGTGACCCGACACGCCGTGCCGGATGAAATCAACAAGCGCCTCGTAAGCCTTCTCGTCCGCCTCTTGGTATTCGGCGGGATCGGACTTCATCAAGTTTTTTAATTCTTCGGCACCGAGTCCGTTTGAAATGCTTTTTAAGATCGTGTTCTTAAAAGAAAGACGCGAAGTGAGTCTCCGGTAAGTTTTGGCGTCGAGGCACTTGATCGTAAACGTCGCGTCTTTTATTTCGATTTCCTTCGTTTCTCCGGCTTCTTTAAGAATCATGGGTCACCTCTTTGGTTAATAAATCATGTAAAAACGACGCTTAACTCGTCATCCACGCTTGAGCGCGACATCTGAAACGGAAGCTTGTGAACGAGGAGTCCGTCCTCATCGTCGTACGGAACGTTTCTCAAACGGCACTGGTTGGCCGAGATCGTACAGATATTCCCGGCGCTGACGCCAATCGCAATGCTTAAGACTTGAACCGTGTCGGCCTCGAACTTCGTATACCAGTTTTTCGTTGCAAGCGCCGTCGCCTCAACCGTGAGCTCGCCCGAGGGATTTCGGTCGGTGATGTCAAAACCCCTGATGCCGTGCGTAGCGTTGAAATCCCCCCGTTCGGTGATTTTGTTATTTATTTTCAAGCTGAACTCCCGGATTACAGCCGCGTAAGCGTCGAGCGTTGCCGTGAGATTCTTTAAAGCCACCGGCACCGTCGAATCATAAGTCGGCGAGGACGGAAGTGCTTGGTCTGAAGGCGTGGCGTAAAGACAGCTGAAAGTGAACTTGATCATCCCGATCTCACCGGCTTTGCCCGCGATCTCAAAATCCCCCACGCATCCGGTCAAAATATGACGCACGCCGTCTATGTAAAGATAAACGGTGCAGGACTGGAGACTCCCTGAGCGGGGCGCGTAGGTCACCGAAACCCCGGCGCTTATGGTTTCGGTAAGGTCGGAAGCCTTTAAAAGATCACCGATACCGCGAGGTGCGGTACCAGCCGCGCCCGATCCCCTAAGATGCACGTAAAAGGAAAGCTTGTACTTTCTTCGACCGCCGATTTCCTTAAGACGGGATTTCGTGACTCCCAAATCCGGCCGCTCGTTTGAACCGTGATCGGGGTCGAGCTTTACGTCATGCGCGATAAGCGCGTTTGAAGCCCCTGTCGGAACCGAATCGGTGCCGTAAGTTGATTCGACTTTCGCGTAGATGACTCCGAGTCTTGATCTCATTTTGCCCCTCCTTTACCTGACCTCTTTCGGATCCGTTTGTGAATGGCGATACAAAACCTCAATCGTGATGATCAAACCCACCTCGCCCTGGCCTTGAATCACGTCGAAGGGTTCGATTTCACCGATCTTCGTGTCAACCGCTTTCCCGCCGCGGGCGATGTCCTCTTTCAGTTTCTTTTTGATATCCCCCAAGAGACTGTTTAAGACCGTGTCGGCCGGTGTGCTTGAGCCTTCGTCAATTCGCGTCCAAAGGGTGAGAAAAATCGTGAGCCTGCAGGTGGTGAGCGGAAAAGCGTCGTCAACGTCGCTTTCGGGACCGGAATTTATAATCACCATGGGCATCGCCCCATAAGCATTGCCGTTGGGGTCCCACTGCTGAATACTTCCCATGTTGTTGTCAAAGCCGTTTGCTTGCGTAATGGCTTGGAGAGCCGTCTTTACGTTCTGGAAAATATCCTCCCGGACGGTGTTCGGCATTACTTCCAGGCCTCCTTGCAGGCTTTACCAATCGCTTGATCGGCGATCTTCATGGCGTCGGGCTCCATATCTTCCCAGGTTTTGTAAAACCCAAGGCGGGGTTTTAATCTCACGTCGTTTTTAAGCACAAAAAGCGGCGGCTTTTTACCCTCGCCTTTTTCCCTTGGCGCGAAAAGATAAGTCTTTCCCCCAACCGTGATCACGCGAAGATGAAGACGCTTCTGAAGCGCTTTAAGATCGCGGTAATAAGGCGTGCCGCCGTACTGTTTTTTCACGGCGCCCTGGGTTGTTTCGATTTCCCGGGAGCTGTCGTGAATGGGAACGGCGATTCGGCGGGCGGTTCGCATGACACCGCCTTCCTCGTGAAGTTTGGCAATTTTGGAAGTGGTGAAGATTTCGACGGCCATTTTTCCCGTTTGGGATGGAAGGGTGAAAAGCCTTTGGAAGCGCATGAAAAGCCCGTGCGGCCTGGCTTTGATGGCATCGCCTGAACCGGACAATTTTTCGTCCCTGAACTTTTTAAGGAACTTCGCGCTGATGTGATCAAGCGCGTCGCCGAAGCTCACGCGCACGGCCATGGGGATTTTGCCCCCGGCCGCCAAGACTTTTGAAGCGTCGACTTTGGTTTTAATCATCCCTTGATCACCCTCAAATGCCAGATCCCCTCGTCATGCCCCAAAATCTCAACCACCGTCCAGCTGACAGGCGTCCCGCCGACCTGAACCGGAAAGGAAACCTTGTCGTTGTTTTTATTGATGGAGGTCACGCCGGTCGCGACGTCGTTTGCGATGAAAATCTCGCATTCGCGTCCTAAAGACATGCCTCTGTCGGGACCGGAGGCCTCGAGCCTTTCGCGGACAACGACCGCGTTTATGCCTTTGGGGGAGCCGCCGTAGGGCGCATAGGTGACGCCTTCGGCAAACTCTTCCACATTTAAAAAGGCGTTTTTAGCGTCCTCCAAAAGCTTGTCTTTTAAAGTCATGCGAGATTAATCCTTGGCGTCCCGAAGCTCCACCTGCACCTGCCCCAGCTGCACCGCCTTTGCGATGTCCTCGGGAGTGACGCTTTTTGCGCACGAGCCCTCCATGAGAATCGTTCCGGCGAGCACATCCTCCCCCCGGATTTTTTTCGTTTCGATGAGAACTAGACACACCTTTCCCTTTGCCATGACTCGAATCCTCCCTTTTTTCTGCCGAGCGATTACGATAACTGAGCAAGAACGCCGTGTTGCCAGTAGCCGTAGCCAGCGTTTCGGCTCGCCTTGATGCCGAAAAGCCACTGGTTGTTCTTGAACTCTTCCTCGGAGCCTTCGGCGATGCTCTGGACTTGGATCCCCAGAGATTCGTCCCCGGCTTGGGAGGCGCCGTCCAAGAGTTCCGCCTGACGGATGAAGGGTTTGGCGTTCCCGTCCGTGCGGAAAACCGCGAGCTTGTCCGTCCAAGTAAGCTCTGTGTTTGACTCCACGCCGATGCGGAGCCCCGAACCCATGAGCGGATTGTCCCGCACGCCCGTGCCGGTGTTGAGGTTCGCTTTCGTCACCGCCTGCATGGCGTTTCCCCACATTCCGACCGGGACCATCACGAGGAACTCCTTGGCGAATCGGTTCATCGGACGATTCTGATCGTTTTTGAAGCTGTAGAGATGCTGGATCATCTTTAAGATGACGTCAGCCAGCTCGTTGGCCGTGGGGTTTGTGGGAGTGGCGACGTTGAGCTCCCCGTATTCGGTCGCCGTGAGCTTATTCTTCTGAGTCGGGCTGTCACCTTCCTGGTGATCCGTGTCGAAGAAAAACTGCCCGTCGTAACAAGCCACGGTTTCCGCGTTTTGGATCAAGGTCGTCAGAAGCGTCGCCCAATGCGAGATCGCCTCGTCCACCTGCTCTTTGATGCGGATTCTGATCTGCCCCGTCTTGTCGCGCCGGATGTCATCCACGTCGATCCCGAGAGTGGATTCATAAAGCAGGTTTTCAATCGTCACTCCATTCACCCGGAGGCTTTTAGCCTGCCTTTCCCCGATCCAGCGTCTTAAAGCCGGTGAGAACCCGAGCCACTTGTAGTTCTCAAACTGCTGGTTCGAGGGAAAAAGCATACTCACCCTCGGAATCCAGGTGACTCCGGTCGCGGCTTCCAAAGCCTCGAAGAATTGGCCGATCACGTCACGGCTTGAAAGTTGTTTAAGACCCATTGGTTATTCCTCCTTTTTTAAGTTTGAATTACAAAGACCTTAGTTGAACGCCCTCAAAATAAACGACACAGCGCGTGCCTGAGACCCAGCGCGCCACTTTCCCGATGGCGGAGTTTCCGGTCGAGGTGAGCGTGAACGTGTTGTCATCCGACGCGTACACCGTCTGCCCCACGTCGTCGGCCGACGCGACGCCGGTCACGTCGATCTCGATCTTCCCGCGTTCCCAGAGCTTCACGTTCCGGTCGCTTGCGGCGCCGGTCGAGTTGTCGCACCGCTCTTTGGCGAATCCCAAAAAGGGATCGGCCGCGACGAGTTTTCGCGCGAGGCCCGCTCCGTTGTCCCCGACCGCGCAACCTTCAAAAATCACGTGGCTTGCGATCACGGGCAATTCATTCAATTCCCCTACGCCGTAAGCTCTCGGCTTGTCTTGAGCGAGTGTTGTCATTTTTTAGTTCCTCCTTTTTTTAGTTTTTGGTTTACTTCTTAAATTCCTTCACCTGTCCGCGTTCTTTGGCTTTTACATACGATGTGTAAGAGCCGAGCGACGAAAACTCCTTTTGAATCTCGGGCTTCGTCTCCCAGTCGCGCTTGCACCGTTCCTCGACCGAAAGGTTTGAAGCGTCGGCTCCTTCGTCTCCGTCTCCGGGGCCCGGCGTCTTCGGGGCGAGCGTCTCAAGGTCTTTGATTCGCTGGTCTTTAAATTTCGATTCGGCGGCCTCGAGGTCGTCTCCGTTTTCGACGGAAGTTTTCAGAATCGCGCGCATATTCACGTATTCGGGAAGCTCGGCCTTTGCAAGAATCCCAAGAACGCGCTTCCTTTCGGCCGCCGCGCCTTCCGAAAGCACTGCGGTTTTCGATTCTTTCGACAAGGCCTCGACCAGGTCCGGCCTCTCCGTCTTCAATATTTCGAGAGTTAAACTTTTAAGATCCATTCCGATTTCCTCCTTTTTTGTGTCCTCGTTTCGTATTTTTTGATACCGCCCCAGAAACGCGACGGCTTTATCCACCGCCTCAGGGTTTTGGATAAATTGATCCAAAACTTTCGCAAACGCCGATGAGAGCTTGACGTTCTCGGGGAAAAACTTTCCGAAGAATCCGTCGTTTGCGGCCGGTTCGTCCACCACGTCGACCGATGAAAGCTTGGCGACGCGAAGTCTCCCGGGGAGGGGGTTTCCATTCGCATCCTTTTTCGGCGTTTTGCCGTCTGCCTCAAATTGTTCCGCAAGGTCATATTCCAGAAGAACAACGGATGCCCCGAAAGCCTCCGGGTCGTTTTCAGCCAAGTCCATGACGTAAGTCGCAAGATCCCCGTCCGGCGTCTTGTAAGCCGACTCGTCGAAGTAAAGATCAGCTCGGACAACGTCGCCTTCCTTCCCGAAGTTCTTCACCCTTCCAAGAAAGGTCCCTAGCGCTTCGCTCGACATCATCGGGTGACCAAAACGAGACTTGAGGCCTGTTTTCAAACTGTTTCCGGCTTGGGCGACCTGATCAAGCGTCGCGTCGTCGATTTCCCATCCGCGCTGGTCTTTGATGAAACCTTTGGTCATGACCGCGAAGCCGCGGATGACGCCCTTTTCGCGGTCTACGCCGAAACCTTGTTTGATGCCCCTTGCGATTTCCGTTCTTAAAAGTTCGCGTTTCATCCGCCGTACCCCGTGTCGCTTGCGGCGCCGACCAAATCGCCTTGAGCCCCCGCGCCGCCGTCTCCCGAAGAAGCGCCGAGAATTTTGACGCCGTACTTTTCCTCGAGGTCTTTCACCTTCGTCGCTTCGCGGGCGCGCTGTTCCAGCACTTCCTCCCAGTCTTTTCCTTGAGAAGCCGCCTCGTCGGCCATCGTGGAGATGCCGATATCAATCGCCATCTGGGAAGACTTCGCTTCCTTCACCGGGTCCACCCACTGCCAGCCTGGCGCGATCCAACGAACGCGGCACCAATCGCTCTTTTTTTCGTAAAAGGACTTGGCGGGCAATTGATTCTTTAAGAAAGCCTCTTCTTGAACCATGTCCCAAACCGGCTGACAGAGTTTGCGCGCAAGCCAGGACTGCCGCACCATGAAGTAACGCCTGGCTTCAAGAAGAGCCGCCCGGGCGCTTGAATAATTCGTTTTTGAGAAATCCTTGGCGACGATTTCATAGGGAAGATTAAGACCCGTTGAAATCGCCCTTAGGATTCGATCCACAAAGGGCTCGAACTGGCCTCCGGGTCTATTGGGATTAAAAGCCGAAATATCCTCGCCGGGCGAGAGATAATCGATCATGCCCGGTTCAAGCTCCTGGATCCGCTGACCCTTTGAGTTTGTTTCGGAAGTGCCCCCGACGGCCGCGGCGTAGCTGTCCTCTTTTCTCACGAATATCGCAAAGCAGGCCGCGACTCGCGCCGCGACAAGCTCGGCCTCCATGTAATCGGCCAAGTCTTTGAAATAATTCATGACCGGCGCGAAAAAAGGAACCCCCCGTGTCTGCCCCGGCCGATTCACCCAGTAAAGATGAAAAACGTTTTTTCGGCCTGTTTCGTTCATCGCGGGGATCCGCATGAATTTTATCTGGCCTCTATTCACCGCAAGCGTGAGATCCCCCGGGTGCGTTTCCCGGATGTAGTAAGCGACGGGCTCCCCACGCTCTCCGATCTCGACGCCGTAACGCACACTCTTGTCGCCTTTTTTGTCGGGAGGCGTCTGAAGCCTGTCGGCTTCAATGATGTCGAGCGCCAAAGAAAAAGGCCGGGATTTGTCTGGGAGCATGAGAGGCAAAAGAATGATTTCTCCGTTTTCGAGGATTTGGCGGTCAACCAAGTTTTGAATCTCGTAAAAATCCATGCGGTTTCCGGCGTCGGCAAAGGGGCACCACTTCTCCCAGTTGTCCTCTGCGATTTGCTGAAACTCTCCCGCCGCTTCGTCCGAGATGCCGAGGTTTTTCGTTTTAACCCTCGACTGCGGTTTAATGCCGGTGCCGACGGTGTTCGACGTGACGGTTGTCGTAATGCCCACGGCGTGCGCGTCGTTTCGGTTTAAGTCGCGGCTTCTTTCACGCAACGTCGCCAGATCCGGAAGCAAATCCTCATCGGCGGATCCCGACCCCGGCCACCAGTTGCCCCGAAGCCTTGTTTTGTCGGCGCCTCGATAAGACCCGAGCAGGCCCTGAGCCCTGCGGAAGGCCTTTCTTCGGTAAGCGGCGCCGGGCGAAAAAATACCGACGAGGTTGTCGATACCCCGACTTAAGCGTTCGCCGAATGATTCATTTTTCTTTGTCATGTCGGATCCGTGAATTTGGCATAGGTTCGCCCGCCGCCCTGCGCGGAGGCGATTTCGCGTTTAAGTTCGGCGCGCAATCTTTTAAGGTCTTCGAGCGTAACGTACTGAAGATTCCGGCCTCCGATGGAATAGGACTGAACGGCGCCGCCGGAAAGCCGCGCGTCTATCGCGGCTTCGACCTTATCGAGAAGTTCCTGTTTTGAAACGGACATCTCTCACCCAATTTCCAAGCATAAAAAAAAGACAGCCGATAGACTGTCTTTAAACTTACACCCAAAAACTTATTTGAAAAGGGGGTCTTTACTACAACGTAGTAAATTCCCTCTCAAATTTAGTTCCCTTTTCCCTCCTCGAGCTCGTGCAAACGCCCGTATGAAAACACTTCTTTTCGGTTCATATCAAAAACGGTGACCTTCGCAATCTGCTCGAAACCGCCCTTCAGGATCACCACCACATGCCGCACTTGGGCAATCGTTCCGTCGGCCAAGGGTTCGCCCAAATAATCCGCGTCCCGCAAACCCAGGACATTAAGCAACCGCTGATAAGTGGTTTGACGGGACCGGCCGTTTTTTAATTCGACTCGAATCGTGTAATCGTTCATTTGGCATCCTCCTTCCGGAGTCTTCTTAAATTTCTCTTGGCGACCGCCAAACGGTCGCGAAGCGCTTGGTTTAACCCCAGCGCCACGCGCATGGCGGGCGTCGTTTCTTCTTTGGAATATACGAGTTTCATATGGATCCCCTTTCTCGCCCGGACTTGTGACCGAGCCGTAGCGTTAACCGGAAGCCTTTAGGGCTCCCGGCCACTCCGCTTATTTCTTCGTCCAGCCGGACTTCCAGCGCGCAACCGCCTCTTTTTGAATCGCTTCGATGCGCTCCGGTTTTGCCCCGCCGACGATTTCGGCGAGTTCGGCTTTATTCATCACGCGGAAATTTTTTATCCCGCGCGACTTTACTTCTTCCATGAGCTCGTTACGGCTCAAACCCGCGGTTTCAGCTTTCGCACTTTTCACGGCGGGCGCTTTTTTCTCAAGCGCTTTCTTCTTTTTCGCCACGTTACCCTCCTTTGTTTGTGTTTCCGGTTTGAACCCCAAGCGCTCCAACACGGCGTAGCCGCCGGACGCGTTTATCACGACGTCGTGATTCGGGCTGAAGTATTTCATCTATACGCCGACGGCAAAAATGTGAACGGATATCGGCAAGGCCGGAAGCGTGTCGATTACTTTTGTCAGGTCCGCCAAGTCGTCGATATCTCTTTCACACGTCTGCCCGATTGCAACTACACAAACCACGCGCCACTTAAGCTCCATGGTTTATGCCCCTTCCTGGTCGTAGGCCTCGAGGATTTTTGTCTCGATTTTGTTTTTCACTTCATCGTTCACCGGCGTCAAGATATCGAACCACCGGCCGTCCTTTGACGCCTTGCGCGGCATCGCCACGAAAACGCCCTGCTTTCCCTTAAGGACGTTGAAGCCCTTCACGATGACAGAGCCGCCGATTTTTAAATCGGCGAAAGCCTTTAAGTTTCCGTCGCCCGTGATCTTACGGATATCGACCACCTCGATATCCGGAACCTGCGTATTATTTTGTTTTGTCATGGCCAAGCTCCTATGGTTTTAACCCGCGATTTTGTATTCGTTCATGACCTCGTCATACGAATAGTCATGCTCGAAACATTCGCCGAAGAACTCCACCTTCACGTCCCGGTAATCTTCCTTGAGATTCTCCACGACGTTTTCCCGGTCGGTCTCGCGTCCGCAGACGACACCGAAGGTCGCCAGCGATCCGTCCGATTTTTTGACGCTCACGATCAATTTGTACATTTTTGAATACCTCCTTTTTTGTTTTCGAGGGGAGGGTGCCATAACGGTTGTAGTTATCAAGTCATTTCGGAGAAAATAAAATCTCGCCCGTTAAGAAGGCAAGACGCTACTTTTCGATGGATTTGAAACGAAGTCCGCATTTTCTGCAAAAGTGATACCGCACGGGCGGATTCGAGGCGTAGCACTTGACGTCCCGTGAGCGGCATCTTTTCTTGGGACAGCGGACGGGAACGTAAAAAACCGCGTACCTATTTTCTTGTTCATTCGGGGTCCCGGGCGACTCCGGCAACCTTGCTTCTTTTTTCGTTCTGTAATCGGCGAGCCATCCGTGTTTTCTGTCCGACCAAGGGCTCACCGATTGATCCAGCCTTTCCGGTTGCCGACCCACCCGCCGAGCTTTGAATCGTCATCCGTCTGTTTCGGTATGTACGGGATGCTTTGTCCTTCTTCCCGGAGAGACGAAACGCGAAGCATATCCGCGGCCGCGGCGGCGTAAACTTCCGCGTCCCAGTAGTGGTTCGGGGCCCCGGCCGATTTCTTTTTCCACTCCTCCCAGGTCTTGCCGGATTTCTTGTCCCGGACTAAAATTTTGTGTTCGGCGCAAAACTGCCGCACGTATTCTTCGGAGATATTTTTAAACACATGCCACTGCGAAGGGTCGCCGGGCGAGGAATTCACCATGCGCGTGATCTTGTCTTTGTAAAGCGAGGTGTCAAGCCGCCATAAAGAAAGACCGCCTTCTATCGCCGCCCCCGTTTTGGGATTGCGGTCGATTCTTGTCGGTCGATACGGCACGCCGGAGAGATGATTCTCGCCTTTGATAGCCCTGGCGACGTCACGCCAGCGGCGGCATAGCTCGTAAACCTCATCCGTGCGAAATCCCGAATCGATGCACGACAAACGCGCTTTGAAAGGGTCGCCGCTTGCGCGTTTATATTCGGTCTTGAATAGGACCGCGATGACGTCATCCCAAGCTTCGACTCGTGCCGCCCTGATAAGCCAAGATTCCTCGCCGACGCCCCAGCCGCGAATCACGATGTAAAAGTGATCCTTTTGAACGTCGACACCGGCGGTCAGAACAACCGCCCCATGCGGAACAAGTCCTTCGGGATAGTCGCCTTGTTTCTCGAGGATCTTGTCTTCTTTGGTTTCTTCGGTTTTCTCCTCCCAGATCTCGGCAAGCCAGGAATTGACGAAATTCATTAAAAGCTCAATCGATTCGCGCGATCTTAAGAACTCCGCCGCTATCTCCGAAAAGGAAATCCAGGGCGAATAAAGCGCGTTGATCCAGAATCCACGCTTGGCGGTTTGCGGGATTTCGCCTTTTATTTTTCCGTTTGAGTCGATTCGGCACCGCTCCGGTGTCCACAAGCCTTCAAGCGTCATCTTGTGTTTGTCGACATCCTTGATCTTTCCTTTGCACCCGGCGCATTCATACCAGGCTAGCTTTTTGTCTTTTATGATTTCGGGGTCCCGCTCCTCTTCCGGCCACCTAAGCTGCGCGAAAACAAACGCCTGGTAATGCCCGCAGTGAGGGCAAGGCATGAAATACCGGCACTTGTCCGTCCTTTCGTACTCCCGGAAAATATAGCCGCCACGCGTCGTGGGCGTGGAACACTTGACGATTTTTCGGTTCCAAAACGTGCGGGTCCGCTCGGACGCGAGTTTTATGGGATCGGCCTCGCGGCCGGAAAAGCGGGGGTATTTGTCGGTTTCATCGAGAAACAAAAAACGAATGGGTTTCTGGGCGAGCGCCGCGGGGCTGTTGGCGCCCGCGAAATAAATCACCATGCGGTCTAGCTTTATTTCAAGACGCGTGATGTCGTCCTCGTTTTCGGTCATATGCGAGCGAAGAACCGGCGAGAGTTT
>JACRHY010000021.1 GCA_016215765.1 Parcubacteria group bacterium | reverse complement strand
TTAGCAATCTTTTTTTATCCGCCGCCAGCCGTTCTAAATAAAGCGCCGCGCCGACATGGCCGTCCGGCTTATTCTCTCTTATTTCTTTTTCCAGCCGCCCTTTGTCGTCTTTGATGTTTTCAATCGCGTTGGATTCAAAAATAAAATCCCGCAAAAATTCGGTTCTCTCCTCCATTGCGCCCCCCCTTTCAAGAAACTACAAGAAAACTATCAGAGGCAGTATAATTAAAAAATGGCGGAAGGGCAATCGCCCGTCCGTCAAAAACGGTATAATATATCAACAATGATACGCGCTATTCATTTGGCTCTCGCAATCGCCCAGCCGATGCTCGCTTTCGCGGCGGTTATTTTAGTGCAGCGCTTGATAAAACGCGGATTAAGCCATCGCCTTTTCCGTTCGCTATATGTTTTTTTCGTATTGATATTCGTTCTTACTCTTTGGCATTTGGCCGATGACATTTTTGACTTAAAGACAAAAATGGGCGAGGCGTACGAATTTCCTTCTTACGCTCTGCTTATGGCGGCATTCGTTTACGTTATCTCCACAGCGACACAAGCTCTCAAGGCCGCCAATTCGCGGACGAATTTTCCGTCAACTTAAACCCCTCTTTTTTCCTCAAACTCTTTTTTGTCAATCTCGCTTCCGGCGAATCAATCCTTCGGAATTTCCGGCGGCGAGGCATCCGCCGAACGAGCGGAGTATTTGCGTTCGCCGAGCGATCCTTTTGGCCGAGCCGCCAACCGCCTGATAAGCGCGATAATTCCAATAACAAGAAGCCCCCAAAGTGAGGACAAAAACAGCCATCCGAACTCCCAAAGCATCGGATTGTTTTCCCAATCAAGCATTATTTATATTAACATAGAAAAATACGAGTGATATCCCGCACTCGCATCGCCGCACGAAAAGAGCTCCGGCGGGGCGAAAAGGCAAAGCGTTTTTTCCTTTTTTGCTTTTCATAGCTTCCCCCGTTAGAAGCAAAGCTTCTAACGGGGCTTGCGGATGCCGTCAACCCAAAAGGACGCGTGCGCATCCGACGGCATGCGCCAATCGCCGCGAGGCGATAATGACACTGAACCGACTTTCGGACCGTCGGGCATTACCGAACGTTTCCATTGATTCGCGAAAAACCGTTTCAGAAAAATTTTTAATCTTAACCTTATATCCGCCGCACTGTAGATGCCCGTAAAGGCGTTTCTCGCGAGATATGCGATCTTTGCCGGAGAGCTCCCCCATCGTACGAAATGATAGAGAAAAAAATCATGGAGTTCGTAGGGTCCTAATATATCTTCGGTTTTCTGCGTCAATGCTCCTTTTTTATTCATCGTCAATTCTGGAGATACGGGAGTCGAAAGAATGTCTTGAAGCGCCGAGCGCGTAGCGGAAAAACGCTCCTGCGAACATGCCCATGAGACCACGCGCGCAATCAGTGTTTTTGGAACACCGGCGTTCACATTGTAGTGCGAAATATGATCGCCGGTGAACGTATTCCATCCGAGAGCTATCTCGGAAAGATCCCCCGTCCCCACGACGATGCCGCGGGTCTGGTTCGCTTTGTCCATAAGAATCATGGTGCGATAGCGCGCCTGCACGTTCTCAAACACGACGTCCTGCGTCTTTCCATCGTGCGCGATATCTTTGATCTGCACCGCCACTCCGTCATGTATTGATATTTCTTCAAATGTCGCGCCGAGCGCATCCGAAAGAATGCGCGCGTTTCTTTTCGTGCGATCGCTCGTCGCGGGTCCTGGCATGGAAATGGCGTGAATACACGCAGCCGGAATACGGAGAATAGCGCAGGCCTCGGCCGCGACAAGAAGCGCAAGCGCGGAGTCCAAACCGCCGGAAACTCCAATGACAGCATTATCGAGCCCCGCATATGAAAGTCTCTGCGCTAATGCGTGCGATTGTATCGCAAACACGTCACGCACATCGTCATTATTATTTTCGTCCGGAACAAATGGTCGCGGGTCTATGCGCCGCTTGCTGTTTTTAAGCGGCCCGTACGGCATATCAATCGCAATACGTCTGAAAGAAGGGCCACGCACATGCGCTCGCGCCGCCTCGAAACTCGTCGTCTTTTTTCTGTCAAACACGAGATGCTCAATATCAATATCCGCATATTGGATTGTTCCTTCCCGCCTGAACCGTTCGGACTCGCTTAATATCGTTCCGTTCTCGGCGATTATGGCGTGCCCGCCGTACACGACATCGGTCGTTGATTCCGAAACTCCCGCCGACGCATAAATATATCCGGATATGCCGCTTGCCGAATGATGTTTTATCAAGTCCTTTCGATACGCCGCTTTTCCAATAAGATCGTTTGACGCGGAGAGATTCGCGATGATGGTCGCTCCGGAAAGCGCTTGTCGCGCGGAGGGAGGAATGGGCACCCACGCGTCTTCGCAGATCTCAATGCCAAGCACGATGCGCGGATCGAACGATAATTCAAACAAAATATCCGTTCCGATCGGAACTTCTTTTCCCGCTATTGAGATAGTTTTTTGAGAAAGACTTACTCCGGAAGAAAACCATCGCTCTTCGTAAAACTCTTTATACCCAGGAAGATATGTTTTCGGCACGACGCCAACGATATTTCCGCCATATAAGACAGCCGCAACATTATATAAAGCGGCCCCGACCGGAATGGGTAAGCCAATCACCGTGATGATTTTTTTATCACGCAAGGCCTCCGCGATTTCTTGCGCCGCACGAAGAGCTTCCATCTGCACGCATTCGTGCTGAAAAAGATCTCCAAGAGAGTATCCGGTGAGAGAAAGTTCCGGAAACACGACGACTGCCGCCGTTTCAGCGGACGCCCGCCGCGCCGCCGCAATGATCTCGCGAGTATTGAATCTGAGATCGCCCACGCGCACAAAAGGCACGGCTGCCGCGACTCTTATAAATCCGAAATTGTTGCCGTATAAGCTCTTTTTCATAACATGCGTATATTAGTGTATATTATACACTAATATACGCATGTGGCGCCGCGCTGTCAAGACCCTTATAACGCGGCGTGGAGAACGCGCAAAAAAAGAAAAGGCCATGCCGCATTACGCGCGGCATGGCCGATACATTACTTAATAGACGGGATATTCGTTGAACGCGGATGCGTATCCGAATACGCGCTTATATCGTTCGACGAGAAGCGGGTCTCCTGTTGCTTTGGCGATGTTGTCGCTTAACTTCACGACGCGATTACCGTTTGCAATCGCCACCTTCATCACGAGCGAAAGCGCGCGCGGCCCGAGATCGTTGGTGAGATTCGTCCCCCACCCGAATACGACGCCGATCTCAGATGACAACTCCTTGTGAATGGCGAGTATCGCGTCAATATCAAGACCGTCGCTGAACACCAGGGTCTTTTCTCTCGGATCAATACCGCGTTCGCGATAAAACGCAATCGCCCCTTTGCCGAACGCGACCGGATCGCCGGAATCGTGCCTAAGCGCTCTCCACTTCCGCGCCTGTTCATCCGTGAAATCGCGGAAAAAGAAGTCCGTTCCGTAAGTGTCGGTAAGCGCGATTGAAAGCGGCTCGCCGTACATCTCCCACCACAACCGAAGCACCATATTATGCGAATTGCGCATCTCCGCATCGCTCCCGCGGAAAATTCCCGAAAACACCATATAGAGCTCGTGGGCAAATGTCCCGATCGGACGAAGGTCGAACTCTTTCGCAAGTAGGACATTTGACGTGCCGAGCATCTGGCTTTTGGGGAGTTCGGAGGAGAGCGTGCGAACCACATGCTCCTGCCATGTCCGGCTAAACCGTCTTCGCGTGCCGAAGTCGCTGAACGCCACATGCGGACGCTGCTCAAGGATGGCGATTTTTTTCCGAAGACGCGCCTCGCCTTCCGGATAAAGGATCTCAAGCCGGAGCCCCTTGCCCGCAAGAACGCCCCGATAATAGAGCTCGTTTACAAGCGATAGTATGAGCGTCTCCCAGAGCGTCGCTTCCGCCCACGATCCGGAAACATTGATCGCGTAGTTCCCTCTTCGCCACACGACAGAAGGCTCGGGCAAGCGAAATTCTTTCAAAAACCCGAGAAACTCTGGCGTGAAAAATCCCCGTGGTAAAAATGAATTCTTTGCGAGATACGCGACCTCTTCGTCGGTAAACGAAAGATCCCGCACTCGCGCGATTTCTTCGCGAAGAACCGCTTCGGAAATGTAGCGCGTAAGATCGACTTCTTTCGTCCTGTTTAAGAACGAGAAGACGACCGGCACGCCGCCGAAGTGGCGATGAATGAACTGGAGCATCGTGAGCTTGTAAAAATCAATATCAAGCAACGATTTGATGATCTGCGTATCCACGCGACGCCTCCATATTAATTTCACGATTACTGCGTATCAAAGAACAACCCTCCGTCTTTCAAGACGGTGCATTAAAGAGAATCGCGTTCCCTTCAAGGCACTATGCTGAAAAAAGCGGGCGGGAGGAGAGAATACTCTCCTCCGCCGCCAAAAACAAAGAACATGCATACAAACAACCAAATCCGGGGCATTATTTCAACTGCACGCGCCACACTTCACCGTTTCGTACGTATACGACGCGGTCCTCATGCCGGAAAAGTTGCGCATCGGCCGTAATACTTTTATCCGAAACGCGATTGACGGCGCCGAATGTCGGGGCAAATATAACGAGCTCTCCATCGTCAACGATCGTGGCGCATACGCCCTTCGGCAGTATGGCCATGTTGAGATCGGGATTATCCACCCCGCCCCGCCGCAACCGGTAAGAGGCGTACGCCTCGTCAAACGTAAACTCCAGCTTATAGAATACTCCCCGCCTGTCAACCGCAACGATTGCGGCAAACCGCGTGCCTCCTTTCGCCGAAAGAACGGTAAGCTCGTCAAGCTCCCGCGCGCGAATAAATACGCACGACCGCTCTCCGAATGGGACAATGAGATACGCCGCCCCAAGCGCGGACTGAACGCCGACGCCGTCGAAAAAAAGCGCCGATTGTTTCATAATCCCCCATGTTTTTTCTACAACAAGCATCGGGCTTTTCCCAAATCGCACACCCAGTTCAACAAGCGATCCTTCGCTAACCGCGAATAATCTGTCATCCGCCCGAAATATGCGGGAGTATTGTTGTGTCGCGTTAAGCGGGATGCTTCCTCCCGCCGTGGCGTCGATAAAAGAAAACGAAACGCCGCCTTTTATTGATTCCGCCACCAGCCATCCGTCCTTGATCCAAACGACCTCGCAGTCAAGCGAACTGACTTTCCCGATATATCTCTTCGCGGAGAGATTAAAAAGTCCGCCCGAATCAAGAAGCGCGATCCCTGACGGAAACACGCGTACTGCACACTCGCCAGACTGGCCGAATAGTTTACTGTGAACCAAAAGCCCGGATCCGGATGCGGTCGCGTAAAACGTTTTCGCTCCCGCGATAATACTCGCGCTTTTCGCGAATGGAGACGGCGGTACGCTCCGCTCTCCGTTTTGGAACACGCCCCTATACCAATCATAGAGAGGCCTCGGAATAACCGAGAAGTCCCGCACCGCTTTGTTTAACCGTATATCCTTGGAGAACACCGAGGCATTCGCCTTCATTCTTCCTTCAAGATCTCCCGGGAGAAATCCGTCAAGCTTCCCTTTATACGGATGAATACCGATAAAGACCTGAAAACTCACCACCCCCCATGAAAACCAATCGGAGAATTCAGTGAATCCCTTTATGTGCCGGTCAAGAATCGAAGGCATTACGACAGTTGCCGGCCACCTTCCTATCGCCCACGAATCAACGTCAATCACGCGCGGTTCCGGCTTTTGCTTTCCTTGTAACAGCGCGAGCCAGTTGAACTCGTTCCCGTCAACCATGATCGCCTTGTGCGCATGCGCCGCGAGTACCGCCTCGCGCATTCCCGCGACAAGCGTCGTTGCTCCCGCATCGGAGAATCCGACGCGTGTACGAAAATCATTCGTGAAAAGCCGCGGAAGCAGTTCGCCGTCAGCAAAATCCATGTAGTACCCGATCGGGACACCCCTCTCGTCGCGTACCAATCCTTTCGGCGCAACGATGAACGGATGCGAAAGCGCGGAGAGAAGCGCGATTTTGTCCGCCATACCGTCACGCGCCATTTTTTTTGCATCCGCGTAGATCTTTACGACGGTATTTCCCGTCCTATAGATCGCCCCCTCGCCGCCAGAGGTAATATAATCCCCGGGATAGAGCGTGAGCGCCCCTCGTCCTTCTAAGACAACCCTTCTATTGCCATTCCGTATCATGTGATACGCCCTCCCCCGTTCCGCGCCGCGGACCGAAGCCCGCGACGCGGCAGCTATGGAAGTCCGCTCGCATCGTCGCGGATGCTTATTGCGGCGCATGCGATATCGTCAATCGGATCGCGCCCTGACGCTCCTTCGTCTTTCACAAATCGCGCCATTCGCCGTTTGACGAATTCTCCCGCCGTATTTTTGTACGATACAAGAGACCGCGCCGCATCTTTCCAATCAAGATCCCCGCATTGAGAAATTCCGTCGGAAAACACGGCGACAAAGGAAAGCTCTTCCATGAGCGCGGAACCGATCGGGATGATCGTCCCGAGAAGTCCGTCCGAAAGCATATGTCGCGCCGTTTCGCATGAATAGGAGCCGTCGCGTCCGAGCATGCACGTCTCAACCGTCACACGCTCGCTCTTTATGTCGCCGCCATGAGCGGCAATAAAATCGTCAAGCGTTTTCTGCTTATATGCGTACGCCGGATAAAATGGCATATTATCTTCCCATTCAATGCGCGTAAGGATGAGTGTTCCGTCTTTCTTTACAAGCGCAACGGCGCCGTCTCCCCGCGCATGCACATAGCCGCCATTCTCCGAAAGATACGCGAACACGCACGTCGCGAGCGCGTCATCCTGCGAAAGCCCGAGATGCTTCATGGCAGTAGCGGTCCGTATGTTTTGACGACGCACAATATCGAGCGGACCAAACATTTCATCAGAAGAAACGGCCGCGCTAGGCAGATGTAATTCGCGTATCGCCGCCACAAGAGAGAGGGCGATTACCCGCGCACCGACATCGGTTGCCCCGCCTGTCGAACATCCGTCAGAAACGATTGCATATGCCCCGTTTCTTAACACGCCCGACATCGCATAGTCCTGGTTCGGTTTTCCGGAAAGAGTATGCGCACGCCCGATGTGAAAATAGTGGTCAGTGCTAAATATCTTCATTGCGATACCCTCCGCGCGTGAACATCTGAAAGAAAAAAGGGGCGGCGAAATGTCGCCGCCCCAGCTCTATACTTCAGATAACGGCCTGGATATTTTGGCTCGGACCGCCGGTGCCAAGCGCCTGTGATTGGCTTGAAACCGATCGGGAGACGAACGCCGCGAGCTTGGCGAGTTTGGCTTTGGTCGCATCGCCGGCATCAATATATTGAGTGATGCCGGCATTGTCACGAAACTCCTCGAGAGCGCACTGATACATCTGCGCATTCACCCCGACTAAGATGGTGATGAGCGATTCAAGTTTCTCGCCCGATTTCACCGAGTCAATTTTCTTCTTGATCATGACCGGCGTCGCAACCGACGCATTATCGGCTCCGTCAGTGATGACGAAAACGATGCCGTTCACGAGATAGTCATTGTCCCAGAGGTCCTTTCCGTAGACCACCGTCGCTCCGACAGCGGAGTACATCGCATCGTAGAGCGGCGTACCTCCGTCGGGAACAAACGCGGCGTAATCATTCGGGTCAATATCGGCAAGCGGCTTGAAGCCGTGAAGTTCCGAGACGCCGCCGACCGCGGTAGAAAACATAACGACCCGAAGGAGTAAATTCTCCGAACGCGGCGACTTCTTGCAGGCCTCCACGGTAGCGATGAGCGCCTGCCGCAGATCACCCTCAAAGCCGGATACCGAGCCGGTCACGTCAATCGCGACCGTCACCAGAGTGTATTCCGTCGCACCCAGATTATCGATGCGTGCTCCGGTGAAATTGAAATTACTCGCGCCAATCTTGCGCGTTTCCATAGTACTCCCGGTAAGTTTTGGCATGATGCGTCTCCTGTATGATTGATGAGTGGGGTGGTCAGGCGAGAAATTCGTCGGACTTGACGAGTTTCATACCCTGCGCCTCCATATCCCGAAGCCACGCCGCCGCGATTGCCGGAAAGTCGGGCCCGTTCCCCACTTTGGAAACCGGGCTTGAACCGTCAATCAAGATATGAAACTTCTTGACCTGGTCCGCGCCGATATTTTCGGCTATCTGGGAAACGGTGGACTTCACGCAATGCGAGAGCGCTTCTCCCGCGACTGCGACGATGTCGGCATCCGCGAGCACGTCAAGAAAGGCGGTGTTGAGCCCCGTACCGGGATCGGAAGGATCCGGCACTTCGGCCATCAAAGCGCCGTAGTGCTCGGTGAACGTGTTGGTGCCTTTCACCACGTAATCCACGTTCGCGAAATGCTTCCGCTCCCACCGCACGAGCGCCGCCATAAGGTCGGTCTGCGCGTTGTGTCCCGGAGTGCCGATGATACAGTGCTCCGGCCAGACCATAAGCGGATATTTTCCGCCGGCTTCAAGAGCGTTCGCGTATGCGACCATGCGCTTGGTGAGCGCGGGATCGCGCGGCGCCCAGATACCGTTTTTGATATCATCAGCCGAGATCATAGTGAATGGCCCCGGCGTCCTGCCGTCCGAGTTCCGCCACATTCCCGGATGCCCCACGTCAATGACGCGATGCGAATCCAGAGTCACGTGGATGTCCTCGAGTTTGTGCCCAATGCGATCGATCATGACCGCCACCCGCTTCATGTCGGCGTTGGCGCCGGCAACGGGCAGGGCCGAATCGGGATCGTCCATAAAATCCTTCTGCGGATCGATGATGACGAGGTGAACCTTGAGATTTTTTTTCATGGCAAAGACCTCCTTGGTTTGGCCGGTTAACTGTTTTCTTTTTTTCAAAACAGAAGCGCCCCTTCATCGATTTAACCGGTAATTCGTTTTCTTTTTTTCATGACCGAAACCTCCCTTCGTCGATTTAGCTGGTTATCTATTTTTAAAGAACGATATCAAACCCCTTGTTCGATATCTCCCCGCAAAGTAGCGGAGATGTCTGATGCCGCGACGCATACAGCATCAAACATCTCCCCTCCTTTTTCGTTCCGTACTGTATTTATTACCAGCATACACCCCCCATCAGTTCGTGTCAAGTGTACACTATCTATATAACACGCCGAAAGTTTATCTGTCAAATTTACTCCCCCTAGCACTAGAACCTATCTCAAAATATATCCCGGCTGGAGATATTTTGAGATAGGTTCTACAGCATTTCAACGGCCTGCGGTTTGTCGACGACAAATCGATACATTCGCGCCGGTCTGTGCGCCCCGCTTGAAATTTTTCCTTTCACTTCCTTAATGATTTTCGTTTCCAATATTTTTTTCCTGAAATTCCTTTTATCAATCACCTTCCCCAAAATGATCTCGTATGCACGCTGGAGCTCGGTAAGAGTAAACCTCCTCGGCAACAATCCGCGCACGATATTGGTATATTCTATTTTTGCTTTAAGGCGCGTAGCGGCCATACGCACGATCTCTTCGTGATCATATGCAAGTTTCGGGAGACCGGCAATCGGAAACCATGCGACGCCCCCATACTGTTCCGACGTTTTTAACTCGTGTTTGTCCCAGGAAACAAGGGCGATATATGCGACCGAAACGACCCGCCCAAACGGATCCCGCTTTGGATCCCCAAATGTTTGCAGCTGCTCAATATACACCCCTCGCATACCAGTTTTTTCCGATAGATGCCGGAAAGCGGCCGTCTCAAGCCCCTCCTCTCCTTTGACGAGACCTCCCGGAACGGCCCAGTATCCGCGAAATTCCGGCTTTTTCATTTTAATCAAAAGTGCCTGCAATTTTTCATCCTTGATCGTAAAAACCACAACGTCCGTGGCTATAACTGCATGCGTATATTTCCGTCCATACTTAGACATATTGAGTGTATTATATACACCAACGCCCTAAAAATCAAATCCGGCCTAATTTACGAAATCGGGCTGCCGGGAATTGCCTACAAGTTTCGCCTCGCCCCCCCTCCTTCACTTCGTTCAGTCGGGCTGCCGGGAATTGAACCCGGTCTTTACGCACCCGAAGCGCACGTACTACCGGTATACTACAGCCCGATCTATTTCTAACGGGCTACAACCCGTTTTAACTAATCACTTTCCGAAAGGTTTTCGCCGTGAATACTCAACTTTTCGGCATTTCTAAAATACAGCAATCGCCGCATAAAAGCAACGAGTGCGAACTATTTCACATAGTGCTTTTTTTTCATCTCCTCAACGATCCCCGATTCAAATTCTTCTTTCGTTTTCTTCGCGCGTTGAGCCAGCTTTTCCAGCTCTTCATCGGACAATTTCGCCAGAGCAAAAACTCTGTCCTTTAAGTCCTCCCGGTCGTTTTTCGCGGGGTCGTCCAGCACTTCTTCCAGCAAAACGGCCAAAATCCGCCCTATTTTCGGGCCGGGTTCAAGACCGGCAATCGTCATCACGTCGCCGCCATTCACCTTCAGCATTTTCGGACTAAGGGGATCGTGACGGACCTTGTCAATCATAAATCTCAAATGGCGCAATTTATAAGGCACCGCTTTCGGCACGCCGGATCCGATCCGGTCCGCTTCCCTCACCTTGAAAAGATCGTCTATGTGTTCAACGCCGACGCGGCTCAAAAATCTCCTCACTCCCGCCTCCGTCACCTCGTCAACGTTGTAATAAAAAAGGTGATGCCTGACCAGATGAGTGATTTTTTCAACTGTTTCCTTGGAAAATTTCAGATTATCCAAAAGACGCGCCGTCATTTTGCCGCCGATTATTTCGTGGGCGTAAAAAGTGGAATCCGGTCCCTCGCCGCGCTTGGAGCGTGGTTTGCCGACATCGTGAAGAAGAGAAGCCGTCCTTACTTCAAAGGAATAGCCGTTTGAAGCCGCGTAATCAAGCGCGCGCAGATTATGCTCCCAAACGCCGTAAATATGGTGTTTATTTTGCCCGACGCCCAGCCCTTCGCGGAGTTCCGGTAAAATATGACGCAGCAACCCCAAATCCTCAAGCATCGCGATTCCGCCGGCCGCTTTTGGGCTCATTATGGTCTTTTGCAGTTCGTCGCGGATTCTCTCTTTGGAAATCGCCTCCAGCAGTCCCGCCTTTTCCTTAATCGCCGCCGCCGTTTCTTCCGCGATGGTAAAATTAAGCTGGCAGGCGAAACGAACCGCCCGCATCAGCCGCAGGGCGTCTTCTCCGAATCGTTCCCGCGGATCGCCGACGGCGCGGATAATTTTGTTTTGAATGTCGCTTTGGCCGTTAAATGGATCAATGATTTTTTCTGCCATTCCTTCGGCAATGTTCAGGGCGAGCGCGTTTACCGTAAAATCACGCCTCGCGAGATCTTCCTCAATAGTTTCGGCGAACTTAATTTCGTCCGGACGGCGAAAATCGGAATACTTTCCCTCTTTGCGGAAAGTTGTCACTTCAACGATTTCCGTTTCTCCATTTTCCATTTTCGCCTTAACGCCGACCGTTCCGAATTTATTCTCGCAAAAAGAATCGGGAAAAATTTTCATCACTTCTTCCGGCCTGGCATTGGCGGCTATGTCCCAGTCCTTCGGGTCGCGGCCAAGCAAAAGATCGCGGACGCAACCGCCTACGAAATAGGCCTTAAAGCCGTTTTTTCGCAAAACGCCCGCAATTTCCGCCACGCTCCCGGGAATGTTTGTTTTTTTACTCGTCTTTTCCATTTTTCAAACGATTTATGCTACTATATTATGTAATAGAATGATATCAAATAACGCGCTTGATTGAAAAAGTCGAAAAGACGGACGCGCCAAAATACAATTAAAATTGAAAATATGGCAAATCAACAATTAACGGATTTTGTCGCCAAAGCGAAAACCGAGGGCAAAACGGACGAGCAAATCAGAGCGGCGTTAATCAACGCCAAATGGCCGGAAAATGACATTAACGAAGCGCTGGGAGGCGCCTCGCCGGCTTCTTCAACGGCCGGAGCCGCCGTTCCGCCGCCGGCCGCCGGACAGCCGGCCGCAAGCCAAAGCGACTTGTTCACTTTTGACCAAAAAACGATTGAGACGATGAAATGGAGCGCGATCTGGAACGCCGTTGCCGGCGCCATCACTTCTCTCGTCGCTTCCGTTTCCGCTTACTTTTTCTTCCAAAACGCGATAATGGGCCTTGGCGTTATCGGAGGAATGATGGGGAGCGCGTCGCTGGGCGGTTCCTTTATCAACATATCGGGACTTGTGATGGCCGTCGTTTATGGAGCAATTTTCGGCGGCATCGGCGGTTTTATCCTGGCCAAATTCTACGAGCCGATAATGGGATTTCAGGCCAAGATTCTCGCCAATAAACTGAATACGCTATTCAAGTTGCTTTTCTGGCCGCAAGTTATCGGCGCCGCAATCGGAGCGCTACTCGGTCTCGGAGCCGTCGCCTTCCTGGGGCTGACGGGACTGGCGATTAATTTCATCGGTAGCGTCGCCGCTTACTTCATCTACGCCAAGATGATGGAAAAAAACGTCGGGCAATATTATCCCTCGCGTTAATTCCCGCATCGCTTCTCGTTCCTGCCCGTCGGCAGGCAGGATCGCTAAGTTCTGAGTTCTTCTTCAAGCGTTTCTTGTTGACGCCACGAACGCAGTTGTCTTAAAATTTCTTCGTATCCCGCCGTCCCCGTGGTGAAACGGATATCACGACAGGCTTCGAACCTGTTATTGGGGGTTCGAATCCCTCCGGGGACACCAAAGATAAAACCGCGAAAATTGGGTGGCCGGAAAAATTGACTCTTTCCCGCCGCCGCGAGTAAGATAATTCACGAAACGCGCCAGTAGCTTCCTCCTTCGCTTGCGCATTGCTTAATCTTCGGAAGGACAAGAGTGACGAGCAATCGCTTTTGCTCTTCCGAAGCTTTGGCTCAAACCAAAGCGTAGGAGAGCGCCCATAGCTCAGCTGGTAGAGCAACTCCCTCTTAAGGAGATGGTCCCAGGTTCGAATCCTGGTGGGCGCACCATTCTAAACTTTTTTTCAAATCCGTTGATTATCCGCGGATAAAGCTTCGCGCGGCGGAACCGCGCGGCATCAAACGAAAAACGGCGGGCGCGCTATTTCTTGATCGTAAATTTAGTGTAAGCCGGTTCGTGTTCCACCAGCTCCTCCGGCTTGAACCATACTCCGATTTCAATCTTCGCCTCTTCCACCGATCCGGATGCGTGAATTAAATTGAAAACGGCGATGCCCTTTTCGTCCGCGTGCTTAAACGACACGTGAGCGAAGTCGCCCCTTATCGTGCCCGGGGGGGCGGCTTTCGGCTCGGTTGTCCCGACCATCTTGCGAACAACTTCGACGATTTCCACGCCCTCAAGAGCCATGGCTATAATCGGGCCGGAAGTTAGCATCCCGATCATCTGCTCCCGCACCTTTTCTCCGCGCCGGCGCGCCAAGTCCTCCGTATAATGCATGGCCGCGGCGTCTTTTTCGGAAATCAGGAGTTTCAGCCCGACCATCTTCGCGCCCACTCTTTCAAAGCGGTGAATAATCTCGCCGACCACTCCCCGCTCTATCGCGTCCGGCTTTAATAAAATCAGCGTTCTTTCCATATTGTTTTATATTTTGATGAATTGCGAAATTTTTCCTTTATTGACCCTTCTTTTTTATTTCCAATCCCAATTCTTTTAACTGCTTTTCATCGGCTTCCGCCGGCGCGTCCATCATCAGATCGCGGCCGTCGCCGGTTTTGGGAAAAGCCATCACTTCGCGGATATTCGGCTCATTAAATAAAATCGCGAACAGGCGATCAAGTCCAAGCGCGATGCCGCCATGCGGCGGCGCGCCGTAATCAAACGCTTCCAGCAAGTGGCCGAATTTGCTCTCATAATCCCCCTTTGACAGACCCAACACGGAAAAAATTTTTTCCTGCAGATCGCGGCGAAAAACGCGCAAACTGCCGCCGCCGATCTCAAAGCCGTTTAAAACAAGGTCATAAGCCCGCGCCCTTGATTTTTCCGGAGCCGAATCCAAAACCGCTTCGTCGTCCGGCCGCGTAAACGGATGATGCGTGGAAACCAGCCGCTTTTCCGTTTCGCTGTATTCAAAAAGAGAGAAATCGGTCACCCACAAAAACGACAGGATATTTTCGTCTTTTTTGTCGTCTCTGATATCCGGTTTGTCGCTGCCGTATTTTTCCATCGCTTCCGCGTAAGAAATCCTCGGAAACGGCAGTCGGGCGATTTTTTTCTCCGGCAGCAGTTTTTCAATCAGCGTCGTCAGCATATTTTCAACCAATCCCATAATTTCTTCTTCGTCCGTGAAACTCAACTCCATGTCAAGCTGGACGAATTCCGGCTGGCGGTCTCCGCGCGTGTCTTCATCGCGAAAACACCTGGCTACCTGAAAATAACGCTCAAAACCGGCGACCATCAAAAGCTGTTTATACTGCTGGGGCGACTGGGGCAAGGCGTAAAATTTTCCGCGATGAAGACGAGACGGCACGAGATAGTCGCGGGCGCCTTCGGGAGTGGATTTCGTCAGAATCGGGGTCTCTATTTCCGCGAAATCGTTTTCGGAAAGATAACCGCGCATAAATTCCGTCAACTTGTGCCGATTCCTGATATTTTTTTGCAACCGCCGGCGCCGCAAATCAAGATAACGGTATTTCAAGCGGCTTTCTTCGCCGATTTCGTAGCCGTCGGCGCCCAAGGCGATCGGGGGCGTCTCCGCCCTGTTCAAAATTTCAATTTCTTCCGCTAAAATCTCAACGCCGCCGGTTGTCGCGTCCGAATTTTCCATCCCCGCCGGCCTTTTATTGACCGTTCCGACAAGACGGACGACCCATTCCGGCCGCAGAGAATCGGCCGTTGCGTAAAGTTCTTTCATTTTGGAAAGAAAAACGACCTGAACGACGCCGCTCCGGTCGCGCAAATCAATAAAAATAATTTTGCCGTGATCGCGCCGCGCGTCCACCCAGCCGCAAAGCTCCGCTTTTTCTCCCGCCTTCAGGACGGCGTCTTTCGCCAAAGTTCTTGTCATAATCCTTACTGTAACACGAAAAAAAACGGCGCGAAAGTCCGTGCGCTGGACAATCCGCCGTTTTTTACCGCCGTCAATTATTCGGAAGTTGTGACAGCAAAAGGTATCCATTTGGCACCCCCCCGCGCGGCCTGTCAATAGCGGAATTGTCCACGGAGATTAGCGGAATGCCATTGACAATGTGTATAATATATATATACTATGTATGCACACTATGAAATATGTTGATTGGGATCCGGAGAAAAACGAGCGGCTGGCGCGCGAACGAGGGATAAGTTTTGAGGCAATGCTTGTCGCCATTGAGGACGGGAACATTCTAGACATCGTGGAACATCCGAACGCGCGCAAGTATCCGAATCAAAAAATGCTGATCGTGCGATTTCAAGAATACGCGTACCTTGTTCCGTTTGTGGAAGATGAGGAGCGAATATTCTTAAAAACAATTATTCCAAGCCGCGAGGCGACGAAAAAATATATTAATATTATTAATAATAATAAAGAAACGCCATGAAAAAAAAGCAAATAATAAATAAGGGAGAAAAAGAACTGCTTGAACAATTTGAGAAGGGCGAGTTTAAGCAAGTCGCGAATGTGCGCCAAGAAAAAGCGCGCTATACGCGATATGCGAAATATACGCTAAGCAAGCCGCGCAACATCAACATTCGCGTCTCTCACGCTGATCTTGAGCGAATCAAGGCAATCGCGGCGAAAAAGGGCCTCCCCTATCAAACGCTCATCGGCTCGCTTCTTCACCAGTATTCTACAACCAAAAGAGCGGACAGAGTTGAAACTTATTAGTCCACTCTCATTGACGGCCTCCCCGCTTTTACCCCGTTAGAAGCAGAACGTCCCGCGTGAGCTTCTAACTGGGTTGACGCTTTGACCGCGCTGCCCCCTATTTGAGAGTTCGGCTCTAAGTGGGAGTAATTACTCGTATACTACTTTGTTTTTCCGTTGGCGGCGATCCGCAAAACGCCGTCTTTGCCGACAGCAACTCTGATCGTTCCGTCGCGGTCGGTGCGGTAAATGCCGGCGCCCGCGGCTTCAAGGCGGCCGAGCGCTTCTTTCGTCGGATGACCGTAAGAATTCCGGCCGACTTCAATAACGGCCAATTTCGGATTCGCTTCCGTCAAAAACTTCGCGCCGGAAGAATAACGGGATCCGTGATGCGCCACTTTCAGAACATCCGTTTTGACGTCGTATTTTTCGGCCAGATATTCCTCCACGTTAAAACCGATATCGCCGGTAAAAATGGCCTTAAAGGCGCCTTCCGTCAACTCCATTACCAAAGTCGTGTCATTCAGTTCGGCGCTCTTTAGAAACTCGCCTGACGGAGAAAGAATACTAAGAGCAGCATCGCCGATTTTTATCTTATCCCCCTCTCCGAGAACGATCATCGGAATCTCCTTTTTCTTCAGGGCATCCAGTAATTCCCGAAAAGGAGCGTCGCCGCTCAATCGGCCGTTATAGATAAAAGCTCCGATTTCGTATCTTTTGACGACTTCAATAAATCCGGCGTAGTGATCAAGCTGGGGATGAGTCAGCGCCAAAATATCAATGCGGCGATCGGCGGCGGGCAGAATTTCGCCGATCCGCGAAGCGATTCGTCCGTCCGGTCCGCCGTCAATCAATACTTTGACGCTCCCCGGAAAAACAATCATTTCTCCGTCCCCCTGACCGACGTCAAGAAAATAAATTTCCGTTTCTGCTTTCCCGATCGTCGCAAAAGAGGCCGCCCAAACGAAAACGTTTAAAAAAACCAAAACGGCGATTATCCAAAAAAGGCGATTGTCAATTTTTTCTTCCATAAAATTTCCGGTTGGAATAAATTATAAAGCCGAAAAGCAAAAGATAATAAACGACGCCGACTGAAAATCCGAAAACCGGCAACATAAAACGGCCGTTCACATTACCAAAAACAGAGATTACCGTCATTTCGTACCAAAGCAAGGGATAAACGATCCAGCCGAAAAACAAGGAGACGTGATAGGACGCGAAGCCGGCGAGGGCGGCCGCGAAGCCCAGCATCATCGTTGCCGGCATCATTCCCAAAATCAAAACGTTGGCCAAAAAGGAAAGCGGCGAAAAAGTTCCAAAATTGACCACTAAAATCGGCAGGACGGCAAGTTGAGCGGAGACGGTTGTCAGGGCGTTTTCTTTCCAATTCATCAATCCGCCGCTTCGCGCGCTTAAACGGAAAAAATTTTTGATTGCCGGCCCCAAATAGACGATCCCCAATAAAGCGGCGAAAGACAGCTGAAAGCCGAGATCAAACCGTAAAATCAACGGATTGAAAATCGCCATCAGAAACGCCGCGAAAGTTACGGCGTTGCGAAAATCGTAAATTCTTTCCGTTCTTAAAGCCAAAAGGGCGACGATCCCCATAATCGCCGCCCGCACGACCGACGCTTCGGCGCCGGTCATAACGACGAAAAGAACAATCGTCAAGACGCTCGGCCAAAAAGCGTAAGCGCGGGAAACGAAAAAGGCGAACGCGACGGCGAGCAAATCGGCTAAAATCGTTATGTTATAGCCGGAAAGCGCCACTAAATGGGTCGTGCCGCTTAAATTAAGATTTTCCTTGAACTTTTCGGAAAATTCCGCCCGTTCGCCCAAAACGATGCCGGATAAAAAAGCGGCCGCTTCGGAAGGCAAAATCGCCCTGAAATTATCTTCCGCTTTTTCCTTCATTCCGAAAAGAGCGCGCCGCATTTTTGACGCCTGATCTTTCGCGGTAATTTCAAATCCGGCGGCGTTTAAGGTTCCGGAAACGGAGATCTTCAAAAGATAAGCGGCGTAGGAATCGTCGGACGGCTTTCTCGCGACGCCATCAATCTTCAGGCGGTCGCCGTAGCGGACGGTCGGAAACCGTCCGATCGCCGCCAAAACGCGTCCGGAATGGCCGCCCTCAAGGCGCAAAATGAATTTTTGATAGTCGCCGCCGCGGTCGGGATCGGAAACGACGACGCCGTCAAAAATCGCCCGCTTGTCAAAAGTTATTTCATAGCCGCCTTGCGCCGCGGAATAAAAATGATAATACGAAAATCCGGCTATGACGGAAAAAATCAAAAAGGCGAACGCGAAGAGTTTCTTTTTGTCGTAAACCCCATCAGAAGTAGAGGCGCGCCGCGCGCCCTCGCGACTTCTAACGGGGTAAATGAAACTTAAAACCGAAAAAACAAGCGATGCCGCCAAAACCCCCGAAACGACAAGCGCGAAACTTTTCGTAAAAGAAGCGAACAGCGCGCCCAGCAGAAAAAAAGCGGCTATCCAGAAAAAGTAATCGTAAATTTTCATCGGCGTTTCGGAAGATTAAAATTCCAGCGCCGCTTCCGCTAATTTTCCCTTTTTGAACGGATGTTTTATTTCCCGCATTTCCGTGACCAAATCCGCTCTCCTGATAAAAGCCGCCGGCGCGTATCGGCCGGTCAACAAAACAATTTTTGCCGGAGGAACTTTTTTGAGAGTCCTCAAAACGTCTCCGCTTTTCACCAGTTTCAAGCGAGCGGCGACGTTAATTTCATCCAAAATTATCATATCCCACTTGCCGCTTTTCAATTCCCGCTTGAAATAATTCAGCGCTTTTTCGGCGGCCGCCACGTGCGCCAAGCGCGGCAGTTTGTCGCCCAGAATGCCGACGAAGCCCAGTCCCATTTTTCGGATTCGGAATCTGAAATTCGAAATTTTAAATTTAGCGGCAAAAAAATCTTCCCCGCTTTTCCACGGGCCCTTGATGAATTGGATCATCAAAACGCGCCTTCCCCTTCCCAGAGCGCGCATCGCCTGACCAAGCGCCGCCGTTGTTTTTCCCTTCCCGTTTCCGGTAAATACGACGATCATGGAACTGATTTTATTCCGAAAACTTCCCTTCAGCAAACGAATGAATCCGGAAACTGCGACGGTGAACGGCGGAATGCCCGCATTTTTTAATCGCTTTAATGTGTCCTTCCGTTCCGTAGCCGACGTTGTTCATAAAATCATAGCGGGGATATTTTTCGTGAAGTTTTTTCATTTTTTTGTCGCGCGTCACCTTGGCGACAACGGAAGCCAGAGAAATCGCCGGAATTTTTTCGTCGCCCTTGATAATAGAATTTAGAATATGAAATTTGGAATATGGAATTTTTTGCAAATACAAACCGCCGTCAAGAAAAACCTTATAATGCTTGCTTTGCGCTTTGCGATTCGCAATTAGCCGATGAAAAGCGCGGGTGGCGGCTAAATTAGCGGCCTGAGAAATGTTTATTTCGTCAATAATTTTCGGCGAAACGCTCGCGACCGCGTAAAAAATTTTCGGATGATTTTTTATAAAACGAAACCAGTTCTCCCGTTGTTTCGGGGATAATTTTTTGGAATCTCTCATTGGCAGACCGGCTTTGGCGATTTCGCGTCCGAATCCCGAGGGCAGCAAAACGGCCGCGACCGCTACCGGCCCCGCTAAAGCGCCGCGACCGACTTCGTCAATGCCGATAATATACTTTTCCGCCATAGCGGCCATTATCGCATAAAAAAACCGGCGCCTGAAGCGCCGGGTAATGAAACCGCCAAACCGCTTACCGATTCCGCTGACGCTGACTTTGAAGCAACGTCAGATCGCTCTTGAAAGCATTGCGCAGATGCGTGACGCGCAGGACAAAGTCGTCCAGAGCGAGATAGAAGTGTTTGTCAAAATCGGCGTAGAGAGACCTCCGACGCTCGCCGTCATCCGTAAAATTCGCCGCGAGCATCTCGTGGAGCGCGTCCAGCTTTTGGAGATCTCGCGATAAATGCTCGCGATGATCCCTGTATTCCCGGTCGCTCAACCCCCTGATCGCCATTTCAATCAGATTTCCCATTCTCATCGCCTTCCTCCTTGTTGGGGTTTTGACTAAAAAAAAATATACATTATCATAGTAGGCAAAGTCAAACGTTTTTTATGAAATTCGCCCATCTGCATACCCACTCCCACTACTCGCTTCTTGACGGCCTCGCCAAAATAGACGAACTCGTCGCCCGCGCCAAGGAACTGGGAATGAGCTCCCTCGCCCTGACCGATCACGGCGCTCTTTACGGCGCGATAGAATTCTATAAAAAAGCCCGGGAGGGCGGAATCAAGCCGATTCTGGGAGTGGAAACGTACATCGCCCCTCACGGCCACGAAAACAAGCGTCCCAAAATAGACGACAAAAGATACCACTTAATCCTTCTCTGCGAAAACGAAACCGGCTGGAAAAATCTGGTGCGGCTTATCACGAAAGCGCACCTTGACGGCTACTACTACAAGCCGCGAGTGGACAAAGAGCTTCTGCGCCGGCATCACGAAGGGCTTATCGCTCTTTCCGGCTGCGTTTCCGGAGAAATCGCCAAACTGCTCGTTGCCGACCGATACGAAGAAGCGAAAAAAGCGGCGCGGGAATACGAAGAAATATTCCGCGAGGGCAATTTTTTTCTGGAAATCGGCCATCACCCGAACGTCCCCGACTCCCAAAAAGCCCGCGAGTCGCTCATCCGGCTGTCACGCGAAACAAGCATCCCTCTCGTCGCCACTCAAGACATCCACTATCTCAAACCGGAAGACGCCGAATACCACGACATTCTGCTGGCCGTCCAAACGGGCAATAAAGTAACCGACGACGACCGCCTGTCTTTAAGAGGCGACGATTTTTCAATGACCTCTCCCGAACAGATGGCGGAATTTTTCCGCGATGTTCCCGAAGCGGTAAGCAACACCTCCGCCATCGCCGACCGCTGCAATCTTGAATTAAAACTGAACGAAACGCAGTTGCCGTCCTATCCCCTTCCCGAGGGCGTTTTTCCGGACATTCACCTTAGAGAGCTCGCCCTTGAACGCCTGTCCCAACGATACGCCCCCGATGACCAAAAAGTCCTTGAGCGGTTTGAGTACGAATTGGGAGTGATTGAAAAAACCGGCTTCGCCGAATATTTTCTCATTGTCGCCGATCTCATTAAGTGGGCGAAAGATCGCGGAATCGTCGTCGGTCCCGGACGCGGCTCGGCCGCCGGCAGTTTGGTTTCCTACGTTCTCGGCATCACCGACATTGACCCGCTGAAATATAACCTGCTTTTTGAACGATTTCTCAATCCCGACCGCATCCAGATGCCCGATATTGACATTGATTTTGCCGACACCCGCCGCGACGAAGTGCTGGCTTACGTCAAACAAAAATACGGGGAAAGCAACGTCGCTCAGATTATCACTTTCGGGACGATGGCCGCCCGCGCCGCCATCCGCGACGCCGGCCGGGCGCTCGGTTTGAGTTACGGCTTCTGCGATAAAATCGCGAAACTCATCCCGTTCAATTCCGGATTAAGCGACGCCGTTTCCGCCGTTTCCGAACTCGGCGACCTGTATAAAAACGACCCCGACGCCAAAAAAGTCATAGATGCCGCCAAAAAACTGGAAGGAGTGGCGCGCCACGCTTCCACGCACGCCTGCGGAGTCGTTATTTCCAAAAAACCGCTCATTGAACACCTCCCCCTTCAGCGTTCCCCGCAGGACGAAAATTCCGTCATCACCCAGCTGGAAATGCACAGCGTGGAAGATCTCGGCCTTTTGAAAATGGATTTTCTGGGACTCAAGAACCTCACCATCATTGAAGAAACGGTGCGATTGGCGAAAGAGTTTGCCGACGCCCGGATAGATATCGCCGCCCTTCCCCTTGACGACAAAAAAACCTTTGAACTTCTCCAACGCGGCGACACCACCGGAGTTTTTCAGCTGGAATCGTCCGGGATGAGACGCTACCTCAAAGAAATACGTCCGACGGAACTTGAAGACATTATCGCCATGGTCGCGCTTTACCGCCCCGGTCCGATGGAGCTTATTCCCATTTACGTCAACCGCAAGCACGGCCGCGAGCGAATCTCCTATCTTCATCCCAAACTGGAACCGATTCTCAAAAACACTTACGGCATCGGCGTTTATCAGGAACAAATGATGCAAATCGCCAGAGACCTGGCCGGATTCACCCTCGCCGAAGCCGACACTTTGCGCAAAGCCATCGGAAAAAAGATCAAATCCTTGTTGGACAAACAGCAGGAAAAGCTTATTTCAGGAATGATTCAAAACGGCATAGACAAAAGAACGGCGGCGCAGATCTGGGAACTCTTTCCGCCATTCGCGCGTTACGGTTTCAACCGAAGCCACGCCGCCTGCTACGCCTTAATCGGATACCAAACCGCCTACTTAAAGGCGTATTTTCCGGTTGAATTTATGACCGCCCTGTTTAACGCCGAATCGGGCGACGTTGAGCGGATTTCCGTTCTCGTTTCCGAAGCGAAAAAAATGGATATCAGCGTTCTCCCCCCGGATATCAACGCCAGCTCAACGCTTTTCGCTCCCGAAGGAACAAGTGTCCGCTTCGGGCTTTTAGCGATAAAAAATGTCGGAGCGAACATCGTGGAGGCGATCATAGAGGAGCGTCGCCGCGGCGGGCCTTTCGCCGATTTGGGGGATTTTTTAAGCCGCGTTCAGCACAAAGACCTTAATAAAAAATCGCTTGAGAGTTTGGCGAAAAGCGGAGCGCTTGAATCGCTGGGCGCCGAAAGAAACGCCGTGCTGAAAAACATTGACGATATCCTGAAATTCGTCTCCGACGGCAAAAAAGCGCGCGCCAGTTCCCAAAATTCCCTTTTTGCCGGCTCCCTCTCCGCGCTGGTGTTCCGCCTGAAAGCGGCGCCGCCGGCGTCAACGCAGGAAAAACTCGGCTGGGAAAAAGAATTGCTCGGACTTTACATCTCCGATCACCCGCTCAACGCCCATCTTAACAAACTGGCCGAAAATAAAGTACAATCAATAAAAGAAATCGCGGCGAAAGGCGCGGAGATTCCGGCAAGGGCCGTAATCAGCATCGCCGGAATCGTGTCGCGGATAAAGCGCATCACCACCAAACTCGGCCAACCGATGATTTTCGCCGGCATTGAGGACTTGAGCGGAACGATGGAGATAATCGTTTTTTCCGATACGCTGGCGAAAAATCCCGACGTTTGGCAAGAAAACAGCGTTTTAATGATAAAAGGAGGGGTGTCGCTGCGCGACGGCGAAACGAAAATTATTTGCAGGGAGGCAACCGCAATCGGCGGATAAAATAACTTAACCCATCAATGGAAGGCAATCAGGAAAAAATAAAAAGCTATCAAACCGCCGGCGAAATGATTATCGCGGAAGGAACTTTGCGCGGCCTCATCACTTTTCGGGAAAAAAACGGCCACGTTTTTGAAGCGGAACTAAGAAGTCCGGACGGCCAACTGATTTATTATCAAAACGCCGAACTCATCGGCAAATTAGCGGAATACCTTGACCAGGTGCGCGGCGGCGAAAAAGAGCTTGATTTAATAAAATCGCTGGCTCAAAATCAAGAGCTTTTAAGCGAACAGCTGAAAAAATTCATCAATAAACAGGAAAATTTCCTCGCGGACGGAGACCGACCGCTCTCAAAAATGGACCATTAAATTTTCCGATAATTCTCCATGAAAGAAAAAAAACAGGAAAAAATCAACGACGCCCGCCATTCTCTCGCCCATCTTCTGGCAATGGCGGTTTTGAAAAAATTTCCCGACGCTAAACTCGGCATCGGCCCCGTCATTGAGAACGGTTTTTATTACGACTTTCTCCTTCCCGAACCGCTAAAAAACGAGGAATTGCCCGGACTGGAGAAAACAATGAAGCAACTCGTAAAAAGCGGCTTCGCTTTCAAGAAAAAGGAAATTTCCGCGGACGAAAGCGCGCGCGTTTTCCAAAACCAGCCGTTCAAACTGGAACTGATCAAAGAAATCGCCGCCGCCAACGAGCCGATCTCCATTTACGAAAGCGGACGGTTTGCCGACCTTTGCAAAGGGCCGCACGTCAAAACGACCGCCGAAATAAATCCCGAGGCCTTTAAGCTGGCGAAAACCGCCGGCGCTTACTGGCGCGGGAGTGAAAAAAATCCGATGCTGACGAGAATCTACGGCCTCGCTTTCGCTTCCAAAAAAGAGCTGGACGATTATCTTGAACTGCAGAAAGAAATTGAAAAACGCGACCACCGCCGGTTGGGGGAAAAACTGGATTTGTTTTCCTTCCACGATATCGCGCCGGGCGCTCCTTTTTGGCATCAAAACGGAATGACGATAGTAAACGAGCTTAAAAAATTCATCGGGGCGCTTCAACGAGAAGCCGGCTATCAGGAAACCTCAACGCCGGTTTTGGTTAAGGAAAAACTCTACGAGACATCCGGGCATCTTTCGCACTACAAGGAAAATCTTTTTGAATTGACGGTGGAAAGCGAAAAATTTGATCTTAAGGCGATGAACTGTCCGGAATCAACGTTTATTTTCTCCGGCAAGCTCCGCAGTTACAAAGATCTCCCCGTCCGGCTGTCGGAATTCGGCCTGCTTCACCGCCGCGAACGCTCCGGCACCTTGACGGGATTATTCCGCGTCTACGGCTTCACGCAAGACGACGCCCATATCTACTGCCGCGAAGATCAAATTCAAAAAGAAATCAGCGGCGTTTTGTCGCTCATCAAGAAAATACACAAAACATTCGGGTTGAAAACTAATTTTTTTCTCTCCACCAAGCCGGAAAAAGCGATGGGCGATCCTAAATTATGGGAAACGGCGGAGGCGGCTCTTCGGGAAGCGCTGAAAAAAAACCGGCTGGAGTACAAAATAAACGAAGGCGACGGCGCGTTTTACGGCCCCAAAATAGACGTCAACGTCTCCGACTCTCTCAATCGCGAATGGACGCTCGCCACGATTCAGCTTGATTTTCAAATGCCTCAACGTTTTGATTTGTATTTCATTGACGAAAAAGGAGAAAAGCAAAACCGGTAATGATCCACCGCTCTTCCATCGGATCGTTTGAGCGCTTTATCGGCCTTCTTTTGGAACATTTTTCCGGCAACCTGCCGCTCTGGCTCGCGCCCGTTCAAGTTCAGGTGTTGCCCATCGGAAAAAATCATTTAAAATACGCCAAAGGAGTTTTTGACGTTTTGAACGAAAACGGAATCCGCGCCGAATTGCGAAACGAAAACGAAAGCGTTGGCAAAAAAATCCGCGACGGAGAAATCCGGAAAATTCCCTATCTTCTCATCGTCGGCGACAAAGAAATGAAATCAAAAAACGTCGCCGTCAGAAAGCGCGAAAAAGGCGACATCGGCTCCGTTAAACTTGAAAAATTCGTAAGGCAAATCGCCGAAGAAATAGAAAAGAAAAAATAATCTTGCTCTCCTAAGCAATGATGCCGCCGCCGAGCAATTCTCCGTTCTTGGCGTAAAACACCGCCGACTGGCCGGCCGCGATGAATTTTTGCGGTTTATCAAAAATCAATTTACATCCGGCGATCGGTGACCGGCGGCACGACAAGACGGCTTTTACCGGCGGCTGTCTGTATCTCACCCGGATCAAAACCGGCAGTTTGGCGTTAATTTTCGGTCGCCGGCCGATGAAATTGACGCTGGTAACGTTAATTTCATTTTTATAAAGCGCCGGATTATCGCTCCCTTCCGCCACCACCAGAGTATTGGCCTTGATGTTTTTACGAACGACATAAAGCGGTTTTTTCGCGGAAATTTTTATTCCATGCCGCTGACCGACGGTAAAAGGATAAACGCCGTCGTGCTCCCCTATTTTTTCGCCTTTTAAATTCAAAATCGGCCCCTTTTGGGCGGGAATTTCGGAGTTTAAAAATTCCGGCAAGCTTATTTTTCCGATAAAACAAACGCCCTGCGAATCCTTTTTATCCGCCGTCGGCAAACCGGCCCGGCGCGCCATCCGCCGCACTTCGCTTTTCAAATAATCGCCGATGGGAAACAGACAATGCTTTAATTGTTTTTGCGTCAAAGTCCAGAGAAAATAACTTTGGTCTTTGTTTTCGTCTTTGGCAATGAATAAAGAATAACTATCAACGAGTTTCTCGGCATGTTTCGCGCGGAGCGGATGGCCGGTTCCGTCAGAAATATGCCGAGAAGCGAGCCGCACATAATGCCCTGTAGCCACAAAATCAGCCCCCATCTCGAGCGCCTTTTTTAAAAACAAGCCGAACTTAATTTCCTTATTGCACATCACGTCGGGATTCGGCGTAATTCCTTTACGATAGCCGCCGATCATGTAATCAACGACTTTTTTCCGATATTCTTTTTCAAAGTCAAAAACATAAAACGGAATCTTCAGAGCATCGGCGGCTCTTTTGGCGTCGCAAGCGTCTCTTTCGCCGCAACCGCTGAAATTGTAACACCTCATATGAACGCCGACGACATCATATCCCTGATTTTTCAATAACAAGGCCGCGACGCTTGAATCAACGCCGCCCGAAAGCGCCACGAAGACCTTTTGTCTGTTTTTTGATTTCATGGCGTCAATTTTATACTCTTCTCACCGAAAAAAACAAATCATGCCCTTGCACTCAACAAAGAGGACGTCGTCATCCTCAACGAAGCCAGCGAGTGCTTAGCGATAGCTAAGCGAATGCAAAAGGATCAAAGAATCCAAGAGTCAAAGGGTCAAAATTTATAAAGAGGCAAAGGTTTTAAGATTCAGACTTGCGGAGACCTGCCCGCCGGCAGGCAGGCGGAACACGAACTCGAAGCCCGGACTCCACTCGCCGTCGGGTCTCGCCCAAAAGTCGCGCAGCCACAAACCGACGCCGCGGCGCGCCAGCTCGAAGACGCGCGGGTCGCCGCCAGACGCGGTGATTTGCTTCATGCCCACGTAAATCCATTCATTCAAAGGTTGGTTTCTATACTTTAAACGATAGTTTGGACCGGTATCGGCCGGACACAGTTCCAGTCCGAGAATTTGGGCACGCTCATAAATTTGATCGGTCGTGGCACTGCTCTTGAATCCAAGATCGGCTACGGTAAGTCTGATGAGTGTCGCTTCCTCCGGATTTTTACCCGGCACGAATTCTCTATTTTTGAGCATTGATTTTGCGTAGTCGGAAATATTGTCGCCGGCCGCTTCCATTTCAGAGATAAGTTGCTCTGCGGACTTGCCTCCTATCTCGACGTTTTCTCTGCGAATTTTCTTATCGGGAAACGAGGTATAAATGTGTTCAAGATTTTCCGGCAGTTTCTGGAATATGCCAGGCTCGAGCTGACCGACATAGGCTTTGGTGTTTTCGTTTATTTGACTCGGCACGTGAGCGATTTGTTCTCTTGTGCATTCAAATATGACCAGCATATCCTCCTCGGCATTTCTTCCCTGTCGGAGCTCGTCGATGCGCGGGTCTTTTTGATATCCGAAGCCTTCGATAGTTCCGTTGATTTCGTAAAGTAAAATAAGATCATCCTTGGTGAACGCTTCCTCGTTCTCACGCT
>JACRHY010000019.1 GCA_016215765.1 Parcubacteria group bacterium | reverse complement strand
TTCCATACGCTGGGGGGAATTATGGGATTTCACGGCTTCCGCCGTAGGCGGAAAGAGTTTTGGCGAAAATCAAAGCGCGATTTTGGCTTCTGAAAAATCGCTCCATATTCTTAATTCCGAACAAGTTACTACTGGTGCCCAGGGTGGGATTTGAACCCACACGGCATTGCTGCCACATCCCCCTCAAAGATGCGAGTCTGCCAATTCCTCCACCTGGGCATTATTTTAAATACGACCATTATCTATCTTTAAAGCTTTTTCTATTTTTCTGCGCTTTCTGGATAAGCAAATTATATTTTTATCATAATATAATCTTGGCAACAATTTCAAGGATTCTGTTTTTGCGTATTTCAATTGATGCGTAATTTTCTTGCCATCTTCCATCTCGGGTCCCAATAAGAATAAAAAGTTCCGTCTCCGTTAAAATAAAAAAGAAAGTTTATTTCTTTTTTATTACACCGCCTATCTCAAGCGGACGGCGAATTCGCTCGGGAAATTACCTTATTTTTCTTCTCAGTTTTTTCTCGGAGATGTCGCGGGTGTAGTAAAGCTTGGCGCGGCGGACGCGCTTGGGTTCCTGAAGAATTTTAATTTTGGCGATGCGGGGAGAATAGAGGGGGATCGTCTTTTCCACGCCGACGCCGCTGACGACGCTCCTGACGGTGTAGGTCGCGCCCGGTTCGCTGCCGTGTTTTCGGCAGATTATCAAGCCCTCAAAATTGCTGGCGCGCTCTTTGCCGCCTTCTTTAACCGTTTCCGTGACGCGAACTTTCACGCCCGGCCGCAGTTTTCCCAATGTTTCTTTGGCGATCATATCGGATCATTGTCATTCAAGAAGAAGAAAAAGTCAACCGGACGCCCTCTTCATTTTTTCCAGAATTTTTTTAAGGTTATCCGGCAGGTCGGCGGAAATTTTTATCCGGCTGCCGTTTTTAAGGTTGAATTCCACCGATTCGGCGTGGAGGAAATGTCCGGGAAGATTCAACGGGTCGCGCTTTTGGCCGTAGAGCTTGTCACCCGCGACCGGCGTTCCGAGCGAGGCGAAGTGAATCCGAATCTGATGGGTTCGGCCGGTTTTGGGAATCGCCTGGACGAGAGAATAGGGGATTTTCTCGTTTTTGGCGGTACCCGGATCGTCGTATTCCAAACGTTTTTTCAGCGAATATTCGGTAACGGCTTCTTTCACCATCTTGGCGCGGTCGGTTTTCGTCGTTCGTTTCGTCGTCCCCGGTTTAAGGCCGATCGGTTTTTCAATTATTCCACGCGGCGATTTAAGGTGACCGCTTAAAAGAGCGAGATAAGTTTTTTTAATTTCGTGTTTTTGGAAAAGCTCTTTCAGGTAATTGAAGTATTCCCGATTTCGAACGGCGAGAATAACGCCGGAAGTTTCCTTGTCCAGCCGGTGGACGATGCCCGGGCGGCTTTTCGGATCATCGCCGACGCTTTTCATTTCCGGATAGCGCCTTAAAAGCCAATCAACCAAAGTCGGCTCCTCGCTTTTCGCGTGAGCGGCGTGGACGAGGAGTCCGGCCGGTTTATTGACGGCGACAAAATTTTCATCTTCGTATATGACCTTCGGCTCCGGAACGTCCGCTTGCCCGTTTTTTTTAATGTCCGTCATTTTCTTCGTGGCCGGAAAGTTTCAGCTTGTCTTTGCCGAGATCGTAATCCATCGTCAGCCAGATTTTGGCCGCCGGCGCCTCCGCGTTTTTGGCGTTTGAGACGATCTTCACTCTTTGGCTAAAAAGTCCTTCCGGCTCTTCGTGGTAATTGGGGTCAAAAGTTACCGTCAACGTCGCTTCTTCGCCCGGGGCGATTTCTTTTTTATCAATCGTCCCGCTCGTGCAGTTGCAGGAAGAGGGCATTTCTTTAACGAGCGCTTTCTCGTTGCCGATATTTCTCACTTTAAATTCCGCTTTTTGAAGCGGTCCGCTTTGTTTGACGACGCCGAAATCATAATCGGTTCGCTCCATCAAAAGATAGGGCCCGGTTATTTCCCTGACGACATTGCCGGAAAGTTCCAGTTCAATCGGCGGTTGGGACGGGGAGACGGTCTCAAGGCGGACGAAACGGGTTATCGGGCCGAGAGCGTCGGGTCCGTGCGCCATCGGATCAAAAGTCGCCAAAACGTAAAACGGCTGTTTTGGCACTATTTTGAACGCTTCAAAACCCGAGCCGCCGCCGTGTCCCTTCATTCCCGCTATCGCCGAAACGTCGCCGCCGGCGATGATTTGCGCTTTGGTGCACATACAGGAAGTGTAGAGGTCGTTTATAACGAGTTCGGCGTCGCTGTCATTGACGAGGCGGAAGTAACGACTGACTTTGCCGCCGGTGATTTTAATCTCGCCGAAATCATAGCTTTTTTCCGCTACCGTTATTTTTTGTTCCGAAGGCGGCTCATTGGGGATTTGGTTGCCGTTCGGCGCGGTCTGACGATATCCGGCAAAGAAGAATAGTCCGGCGGCAATGACAATGGCCGCCATAATCGTGATAATTTTCGTGCTCATTTTGATTTTTCGTTAATTTTAAATGGTCGTTAATGGGTCTATTAATCAAAAAGAAGCGGCTGAACGCGCCGGCGGCGGAGAGCGAGAAAAATAGGGCTGAAAAAATTACCGGCGGGAAAACGGGGCGGAATTGTTTTCGGCCTAAAGAGAAGCAAGGCGAGCGTTTTTGCCGAAAACGTGGATAAAATGACGGCAAAGAAAACGGCGGCCGCGGCGAAAATTCCCGGCGAAGCGACGGCTTGGGCGGTGTTAAGCCAGAGCGGCTTTATTTGCAGACACCAATTTTGACACCAATCTTGATGATAGGCGCTTGCCTGATAAATGCCGACGGCGACAAACGCACCGTTCAGCAAAACGAGCGAAATCAGCGCAAACAAAGAAACGGCCGATAAATGTTTCATATTGATTTGGGTTCGTTAAATATTATCAGGTTTTCTCTTTTAATGGCAAATTAATACCGCCAAAATAAAAAAGGCCCTTTTGTAATGCGCTTGCGCATTATCGCTGGCCCTTGACTTTTTTAAAAATAATAGCGTAAATATCATGAGTATTTTTATAGTCGATAATTGGAGGAGAATATGAGCTCGCCCTTCTTGGACGGAGACACCCTGATAGTCAAAGACGGAGAATCATTCATTGCGTACTCTCCTTTTCAGAACATCGTCGCGCGCGTCCAATCGATTCCCTGCGAAGGTTCAGAATTGCGTAAAGAGCTCACGAAAAAGGGGTTTTTTCGCGAGGCGCCATCGACTACTAAGCGAGATTCTGTCGATTGCTGGGCGGGGTTTCATTTTCCCCAAGCTTCCTCGACGTTCTTGACAAGGAGTCGCGGCGCGGCGTATTCTGTTCCGTAGTAGTATTTGGCCACTGCCAAAGAAGGGGGGTGAACGGAAATGCAGAACAAGCTCGAGCTTTCGCCCGAGATTCGAGTTGCTCAGGCAGTGTTGCCCGAGGAGCTGGTTCTGGGCATCAATGGTTACGCCGGGTGCCCGGGTGACGGTTGTAACGACGACACGGGCGGCTGTACGCACGACGCCAGTTGCGGTCAGGACTGCTAAAAGTTCTGGACGACGATATCTACGAGGCAGGTTGGGTTATTCCCGATCCTGCCTCTTTTTCTAACCAACCAAGCCATTTTTTTTGAAGCTCAAAATAAGGGAATCCGAATATCCGCATAGAGAATTCCGCGTCATTGGCGCCAGATTTTCTAACCTCCCTGAGGTACTCAATAACCTTATTCCAGCCGAATTGCTGCTCGCAGTACTGCACTATGCTACCTGCGAGAGGATAGAGATTAGCTGGCATATTTTTCCGCCACTCTAACCACGGTGTTCGTAAAACTTCTTTCTTGAGATTCAGGGAAAGTGCGTGCTTTTTGCGGTCCGTTTCGGTGCCATCAAGATAAACGCAAATTCCCTCACTCCATAGACCGTTTGCGGGCAGATTATCTGTTGAATTAAGTTCGCCCAAAAGCACATGGGTTAATTCATGCCCAGGAGATTGTTTGATATGGCCGTGTATCACCCTCTCTTTAACAAAAGTAATCGAAGGCGTAATGCCGATTTCCCTACCAACTTCTATAGACGGATATGCGAAAAATGCAACTTCGGGGGCTTTAACGCCTAATTTTTCGGCGTTGATTCGGTAGATGTAAGCGCGTTGCTCAAACCAACCACCCGGTACGTTTAAAGTCGGATATACATAAAAGGTTATCTTCCCATGTTTTTGCTTCGACCAGTTGTCGAAAAAATGTTCTTTCTGAAGCGCGTCAATTCTCCCCTTTGTTTCTTCCATCCACTTTGGTTTTTGCGGTGTCTTGTTCATTTAAGTTCGTTAAATGTTAGCAGGTTTTCGCCAAAAGAAAAATGACCCACCGCGTAAAGATTTCCCGTCGGTAAAACTTCGGAATTTCGAGCGAGGCGAAGTGAAAATTTTGAGGAATATACAAAGTATATTTCAAGAAATTTTCACAAAGCCGTAGCCGAAATTATGAGGTTTTAATAGGAAAAATCTTTACGCGGTGGGTCTAAAGCCCTTTTGTTTAAGGCCTTGGAGCGGAAGGAATACCCGCAAGAACGTCGGTGTTGAATTCAGTATTGAATATCGTCAAAGATGACGGGTATTAGTCGCCGGAATTCCTGAAGAAGAGGAACGGCAATCTCGCGCATTTGAGGGTGGTCTTTATTTGAGCAACGAAGCTTGAAGAAATGCCTCCACTCCCGCAGGTTGTAAGTGACGACGATTTCCGTTTTAAGCGAGTTCGGCAGTACCGAGCGCGCTTCCTGCGGATTCGCGCCGGCCCCAATCAGGGCATTGTACGCTCCCTCGCAAGTGCGCATGGCATTCAGCCAAATCCGATACTTTTCATCGTCGCCGATAAAGAAAAGCGGTTCAATAACCTTAATCCCGCGCGATTTGTAATTGCAGTATCGCGTTGATTCCTGTGAATAAGAAGCAATTCTGTGGCGCACGATTTCGTGCGTTACGCCCCGATCGCAGACGATCCGAACCGTGACTTTTTCGTGCTCAATCACGGATTCGTGCCCGCTCTCGAGAATTCTCGTCACGAATTTACGCGCGGAATCCGGAGTTATTCTGTCCTCGGACTTGTAACAAGTCCGGCCGTAACGCTCCAAATTTTTCAGAATCCGCTCGCCGTCAATCTCATCTTCAAAGATAAAACATGGCTTCACTATCTCCATTTTTTCCTCCTTTTGGGTTGTTAACGTGCAAGATGAAAGCAGCCGCCCGCGCGATTGCTTTTAACGCAGATTACAACGGAATAACCAAAAAATCCAGACCAAAACCAAAAACGTTTCGAAAGTTTAATACTGGTGGCTTATTGATAATGCGCGACTTGCAAATTTTTCCGAAGCGAGGGTGCGCGGTAGAAGGATCGAACTTCTGACCTCATCGATGTCAACGATGCGCTCTACCACTGAGCTAACCGCGCCTGCTTATAATTCTTTCACAGAATCCATTGCTAATATTAAGCAATTTCCTCTGAATTGCAACATTTGCACATCTTAACATACAAACTCCTCTATAGTCAGAAAATGTTTTGGATCCTTTTGTTCTTTTGTCAAAATGAATATATTTAAAATTTTCAATCGGCAAATTCAACCTTTCTTCAAATTCGGAATTGTGGTGTTTGTTTGAAAAAGTCAGAACCCATTTTGCGGAGAACCCCCACGAATGAGGACGCCCCGCCACCGCCTCGCTTCACTCGGCAACACCAAAGAAAAATGTTCCTTGCTTTTCGGATTTGCGCGCGACCAATTTCTTCTAAAAAGGAAAGGGCATTTTTCTTTGGTATTCTGCCCTCCAAGTATTCGGGCAGGTGGCGGGGCGACAATTCTATCCGCTCGGGCATGGCGGAATTCCCCCCCCCACACACCCCCCTTCCGCCATGCCCTCGCTCGGACGGACGGATTTTTCGGCGGCGGCTAAATTTTTGTAAGAATCATCCTACCTCGCGTTTTTCTATTCTCATCATTCGTATAGTACCCGCTTAGTTTATCATGCAGGACATCAAGATAGCAAAAACCTTCGTGCATTCCGCCACTCGGAGAGTTTTGTAATTTTTCACTTTTGGGTTTGTTTCTAAAACCATAAATTAAAAACCAACCGCCATTTTCTTTTTGTTTTAAGTTAGCAACAAAACTCTCCGAGTCAGATTCGCTAAATTGGCCAGTAATAAAAATTGAGGTGTAATTTTGTTTTATAATTATTTCACCGCTTCCAGTCGTGATATAACGATCATTTTGGGTGTCGTACTTATACGAGCTACTATATTCGGCTTTCCATTTTCCGTTTAGATTTGGGTAGTCATGCAGTCCAGCCAATTTAGCGAGTTGCGGAATGAAAAATTGTTTTTGCTTCCATAAAAATTTGTCCCAAAATAAAAATACTCCGAAAATTATTAAACTGATAACGCTGGCGGACAAAAATGGAATACTGACTTTTTTGTCCAGTAAATAAAAACCAGCGGTAAAAAAGACAATGAAGGTTATAAATGATTGGTAATTTTTCATAATAGATTATTCTTTATTCCAGTTATCCCAAAGTTCGACGAGTTTTTGAATAGTCAAAATTGCGTTTGGTTCATTCCACTGCTCCGTCGTTTCTCCGAATAAAGGATGTAGGTCATTTTGGCACTGAAAATTGCTAATGGGCTTTTCGTAAAGATATTTCAAGACATTAAACACTGTATCATTGTAACTATTTCCAAAAAGATTATCTGGAACATTATATATTAAACTTTGAAGAAAGTAGGAGGGGGCGGTTTCTTTGGATAAAACATTGTTATCAATAAGATAACTTCTAGCGTTTTTTAGAATGCGCACAGTTGGTTTGAACCAACCATTAGTCCTGCTTTCTGAATTTTTATCCTTTCCATTATTAAAATGGTGATGGGGGAAATTTATAATCGGCTTTTTTGTCGTTCTATGATAAAACTTAATGCCACGCTCTGATTTGAAATTGTCTGTTCCCAAAAAATGTTTATACTTTCTAAATCTTACAACTGGCACTATGTCTGCTTTCAAGCGACCGGGCGCGGCTAAAAGCTTTAATGATTTATTGCCCGTGTCATTAACATAACGACTTTCGTAATAACTATTTAGTGCTTTGATGACATCCGATCTTAAATTTTCCCAGTCATACGAAGCACTATCATATGCAAGATCATGAAGTCGCTTTTGGTCCGCAGGCAATTCGTGTGCATTGTGGCCAAAAGTAGTGTTAAGTTCTACAACTAAATCTACATCACTATCGCCTCTAATGTTGGTATCATTTTTATATGACCCTTGTAGATAAATTTCTATACTACCGCTACTAATACGATCCTTAATTGGCGACTTCTCACCACTAAGAGCATTTCGAATAGACTCGTGAGTTGCCTTAGCGGTAACAGTTGCGCCTTGTTTAGACCATGTTTCTAATTGTGATTTGGGGATAGCCATAGTTGGGGATAACTTATTGTTGATTTTCTACTTTTGTTCTATTATAATTGATGTATGGTAAATAAGTCAAGTCTATTATGTTAACAAAACGCCAAAAAGAAGTCCTCGACTTTGTAGAAAGCTACACAACAAAGAAAGGATACTCTCCTTCCTTTGAAGAGATCAGAAAACGACTCAAACTCGCTTCTGTTTCAACTATTCATTTTCATATCTCAAAACTCAAAAAAGGTGGCTATTTGGGAAATATAGAAAATAAAGCTCGTACCATTAGTGTTGCGTCTAAAGAACCGATGGTCAAAATTCCGCTTTTAGGAACTATCGCCGCAGGAGAGCCAATAGAGGCAATTCGTGAAAATGAATTTATTGCTGTTCCTAAAAATATATTGCCCAGTGGTGGCAATCTTTATGCTTTGCGTGTAATGGGCAATAGTATGATTGATGAAAATATAAAAGATGGAGATGTCGTCTTGGTAAAACAGCAGGATGTTGCAGAAAATGGAGAGCGTGTTGTTGCTTTGATAGATAATCATGAGGCAACACTAAAGAAATTTTATCAAGAGCGAGGATATATTCGATTACAACCGGCAAACAAAACTTTTGAGCCAATTATTATAAGAAAAGATCGCGATATTAAAATTCAAGGTGTCGTTATTGATGTTATAAAAAATGAGGAAGAATTGCAGGCAGAAAAAATTATAACAACAAAAGAAGTACGAAAAGAAAAGAAACTACCACTCAATCAAATAATTTTAGGAGATGCTATTCAAGAACTAAGGAAACTTCCCGACGAAAGTTGCGATGTCGTCATAATTGATCCGCCATATAATATCGGAAAAGATTTTGGCAACAATATAGATAAACGAGAACTTGGGGAATATGTAGAATGGTGTAAAAGTTGGATAAATGAAAGTATAAGAATTCTAAAACCGAATGGAACAATGTTTATTTACGGGTTTAGTGAAATTTTAGCGTATCTTTCAATCGAAATTCCTATACAAAAACGGTGGTTGATTTGGCACTATACGAACAAAAATGTTGCTTCGCTCAATTTCTGGCAAAGAAGCCACGAAGCTATAATTTGCGCGTGGAAAGATAAGCCGGTTTTCAACAGAGATGAAGTTAGAGAGCCCTATACCGATGGCTTTCTAAGCGGAGCCGCTGGAAAGATAAGAAAAGGAACGTTAGGGAGATTTAGTAGTAGCGGTTTAGAAACTGTTTACAAAGCCCATGAGGGCGGTGCTTTACCGAGAGATGTTATCAAAATTCCCGCTCTTGCTGGTGGAGCCGGAATGATTGAGAGGTGGTTTTTGTGTAAAACCTGTGATTCTGTTTGCGAACCACGACAACTAAAAAAACATGACGGACATGAAATAATGAAGCACCCAACACAAAAACCATTTGAACTATCAAAAAAATTGATAAAATCTGCTATGCCTAAAAAAGACGGTGTTGTATTAGTACCTTTTGTCGGTACTGGCTCGGAGTGTGCGGCGGCAAAAGAATTGGGGCAATCCTATATTGGTTTTGAGATCAATCCAGATTATGTGAGATTGGCAGAAAAAATGGTAGACGATAAAAAACTGGTTGCTAAATTATTTTAGAGCATTATCTATTTCCTTTTTCTTTTGCTCAAAAGCGTACGGAGCGAAAACGACAAAACCATTAGCAAATCTTTTCAATTTTTTGTTTTCTTGAAATCTTTTGTATGGGAGTTTATATTCGCCATCTTTTTTCTTTGGGTTTTCGAAATAATCACTACTTGGAACTTCGTAGTTAATATCTATAAATTGCCCTTCTATTTTATTTTTAACTCCACCCTTACCACGCCTTACCTCGCCACTAAATGACTTCTTTTTAACTTGGTAATTCAAGATTTTCCCTTTATATTTAACTTGAAAATCGGCTCCTTGATGATCAAGCTCGCCTGACATTGCAACTGTGCCTTCGCCGAAAACCGACTCCGCTACATATCCGGCGTGTATTTGAGTAATAATACTTGCCCATGTACGATAAATTCTTGCGGGAAGTCCGCGATAAAAACAATCTTTACACATCGTTATTTTTTGTCTAAAAGATTCAATTTCTGTTTTTTGAGAATTCAAATACTCTTTAAAAAAATCTTCAAAAGACAAAAATTTCTTTTGATCCCAATACACTTTGTAGAGCATATTTATTGCCTGAATTTCTTTAGGCAAGTCCATTTCCACAATTTTAATAGGCCTATACTTATCACGATAGGATTTAAGGTCAACTGATTGTAGAAAATTGTCGAATTTTTGCACTAACATATATTATAAAAAGTATGATGACGGCTTTTTGTATATCTCTGCAAATTTTTTCATTTCTGCAACATCAAGACGCCTTTCGCCAGACTCAATTTTTGAGATATACGATTGAGGTTTACCGAGTTTTTTTGCAACCTCTTGCTGTGCAAGCCCAGCCTCAATACGTGCTGTTTTTAAGCGTTCTATGATTTCTTTATAGTCCTTTGTATAAACAGACTTGTTCATGCTTGTTTGTATGATATATCCTATTGCGGAATAATCCCAAATCAGGATATAATGTATTTATGAATTTAGCCGCCGCCGAAAAATCCGTCCGTCCGAGCGGGGGCATAGCGGATCTCTTTCTGCGGGCGGGAAGTCAGCCGAGGTTTTGCCAAATCCTTTCCCCCAGAAAATAGTTTTGGCAAAACCGAGCCCGCATTTCGCCCCGCCACACTGCCCGAATACTTGGAAGGCAGAACCCCGAAAGAAAAACACCCTTTCCTTTTTCAAAAGAAATTTCAACCCCGCCAAATCAAGAAAGCAAGGTGTTTTTTCTTTCGGGGTTGCCGAGTGAAGCGAGGCGGTGGCGGGGCATCCTCATTCGTGGGGGTTCTCCGCAAAATGGGTTCTGACTTTTTCAACCTTTCTTCAAATTCAGAATTGTGGACCCGAGGGGAATCGGACCCCTGTTTCCCGGATGCAAACCGGGTGCTCTGCCATTAAGCTACGGGCCCGGTTTTGAAATACCGGTGGGCGCACTAGGGATCGGACCTAGGACCTCGTCATTATCAGTGACGCGCTCTACCACTGAGCTATGCGCCCGTTTTACGGAGCTAACTTTAACTTTTCAAAACCTTCAATGTCAAATTTATCCACTTTCGGCGCCTCCACGGAATCAACGCGGACCTCATTGAACTTTTCAACGATAAATTTCGCGGCAAAAATGAAGCCGCCGATCATCGCGAGCAGCATCAAGGCGTTAATTCCGATAAAAACCATCTCCGTTTTATCCCTTCTTTTTTTCATTGGCGATATGATACCGTTCCTTTTATGACGGCGTTGAACAGTTCGCCGCTGCGGACGGCGTCAACGTTCCGGACATTGACGATGAAGCGGGACGCCTCCAGCGTTTTAAGAAATTTCGTCAGAGATTGATAAGAGGACTGAGTGGTGGCGGTAAAGCCGATGTCGCCGAGTCGGTCGGGAGCCGCTTCCGTTTCGGAAGTAAAGGAAAAGCCGAGCTGAACGCCGTTTTCCCGCGCCAGACGATCCATTTCTCTTGAAAATCCGATAATGTTGTCCTTGGTCGGCAGCGCGTTGTTGATGATGTTTGTCGCCGCCGCGGCTTTTTCGCTGTCCCGTCGCAACAGAGCGATTGACTCAACGGAAGAAACGCGCGATTGGATTATTTGCCGCAAATTTTGGATTTCGGCAATTTGCTTGTTGATATGGAAAACGGCAAAAATCGCGGCGGCCAGCAAAAAAACCGCGCCGCCGCCGGCAATCGCCGTCTTTATGATGACCGCTTTTCTGAAATCCGACATTTCAATAATTTTACCACAAAACTTTTGAATCACAAAAACCGGTCAGCAGGAGAGCGGGATTCAAAGATGTGCTACTATAATAAAATGGAAGCGAAGTTTTATAACGCGGCGAATGTCGCCAAGCGGGGAGAATACGGCGCTTTGGCGAAACTGAAATCGGGGGATGTTTCATGGCGAGAAATCTGGGAAAGGGAATTTTCCGGAGAAAAAACCGCCGACCCCGAAAAAGAATGGCAAAGGATGGAAAAAGAAGGAATCAGGTTGTTGCTTCGCGATGACGCTGATTTTCCGGCGTCGTTGCGCGAAGCGCCGTTCCCGCCTTTCGGGATTTACGTTCTCGGCGAAATTCCCGCCCTCGCTCCGTTTGTCGCCGTTGTGGGCACGCGGAAAGCCACTTCTTACGGCCGGGAAGCGGCCAGGAAAATCGCCGGCGAGCTTTCCGCCGCCGGCGTTGTTATCGTCAGCGGTTTGGCGATGGGCATAGACACGGCCGCTCACGAAGGAGCGCTTGGCGGCGGCAGGACGATTGCCGTTTTGGCCAACGGCCTTGATCGCGTTTATCCGGCGCAAAACGCAAATCTGGCGAAAAAAATTCTCGCCGGCGGCGGAGCCCTGATTTCGGAATATCCGATCGGTTCGGAGTCCCTGCCGCGGCGGTTTTTGGAACGCAACCGGATTATCAGCGGCCTGTCTCTGGGGGTGGTTGTCGTGGAGGCGCCCGCCCGATCCGGCGCTCTGAACACCGCGCGTTTTGCTCTTGATCAAAACAGGGAAGTGTTCGCGGTTCCCGGTCCGGTTTCTCATTCCAATTACGTTGGCTCTCACCAGCTTTTAAAAAGCGGCGCGGCTCTCGCGACGGAAGCGGCCGATATTCTTGACGCTCTGAACATAGAGGCGGAAAATCCGGCGTTGGAAAAAGCGGTTCAAGAAGCGGACGGCGAAGAGGGCGTTGTTTTGAGGGAAATCCAAAACGCATCTTTTGCCGTCGGAATTGACAAAATTTCCGAAAACACTAAACTTCAGCCCCAAGCGGTGAGCCGGGCCGTTACTTTTCTGGCGCTTAAAGGCCTGATAAAAGAAATCGGCGGCGGTTACACCGTCAAGTAATTAAAACAAAAAGCGCCGAAACTCGCGGATCTTATGAAACTCGTTATCGTTGAATCGCCGACAAAAACAAAAACAATATCCAAATATTTGAAAGACGACTATGTCGTTCGCGCGAGCGTCGGCCATATTCGCGACCTGCCGAAAAACAATAAAAAGGCCATAGATATTCCGGCCGGTTTCGCGCCGCATTACGAAATTATCAAAGGAAAAGAAAAAGTGATTTCGGAAATTAAAGATCTCGCCAAAAAGGCGAAGGAGGTAATTTTAGCGACTGATCCCGATCGCGAAGGAGAGGCCATCGCCTGGCACATCGCGCAAGCCACGGGACTCGCGGATTTAAAATCGCCGAAAGTAAAACGCATAGTTTTTCATGAAATCACGCAATCGGCGGTTGAGGAAGCGATAAGCCATCCGCGCGACGTTGATATGGATTTAGTCAGGGCGCAGGAAGCGCGCCGCGTGCTGGACCGCCTGGTCGGTTACGGCCTGTCCGGTCTTATCTGGAAAAAGGTGCGTTACGGTCTTTCGGCCGGACGGGTGCAGTCGCCCGCTTTGCGGATCATAATGGAGCGCGAGCGCGAAATTCGCGCTTTTATTCCGGAAAATTATTGGATTATCACGGCTGAATTCGAGACCGAAAATCCCGTTAAAAATAAAATTTCCGGCGGGGCGGGCAAAAGCAAAATCACGCTGGTCTGCGACGAACAGCCGAAAAACGAAAAAGAAACGGACAGGATTATCGGGGTGGCGCGCGAAAACGAATGGAATATCGTTGACGTTTCCCAAAACGAAACCAAGCGTTCTCCGCGGCCGCCTTTCATTACTTCCACGCTTCAGCAAACCGCCAGTTCGCGATTCGGTTATTCTCCTTCCCGCACGATGTTTATCGCGCAGAAACTTTACGAGCAGGGATTGATAACGTATATGCGCACCGACAGCGTCAATATCAGCAAAGAGGCCCTGCCGCAAATTTACGCGGTTATAGAAAAACAATACGGCAAAGAATATCTCGCGCCGCGAACATACGCCGCGAAAAGCAAAAGCGCGCAGGAAGCGCACGAAGCCGTTCGTCCGACGAATTTCGGCAAAAAATCCGCCGGAACGACCGACGAGCAGAAAAAACTTTACCAATTGATTTGGCAAAGAACGGTTGCCTCACAGATGGCCGACGCGAAAATTTTACGGACAAAAATTTCGGCGAATATTCTACAAACTACGGACTACGAATTACAAACCAAAACAATTCCGAATTTTTCCGCCAACGGCAGCGTTATAATTTTTCCGGGTTGGCTTGCGGCCGATATCGCGGCGCGCGGAGAAGACGTGGAACTGCCGGTCGTCTTTAAGGACGGAGCGTTGAAATTGCTGAACATCAACAGCGAAGGCAAACAAACCGAACCGCCCAGCCGGTATACCGAAGCCGGGCTGATTAAAGAACTGGAAAAGCGCGAAATCGGCCGGCCGAGCACTTACGCGGCAATCATCAAAACCATAACTGACCGCGGGTATGTCGTGAAAGAAGGGAAGACCCTGCGTCCCACCGACACGGGCGAAGTGGTGAGCGATTTTCTGGAGCAAAACTTCGCTTCTTACATCAGCGATTCGTTTACCGCGGAAATGGAACGGGAGTTGGACGAAATCGCCGAAGGTAAGAGGCAATATGGGAAAATGCTGAAAGATTTTTACGGGCCGTTTTCCAAAGAAGTGAAAATCAAGGAAAAAACCGCGGAAAAACTCACGAATCTCGGCGAAGCCGGCGAGGAACACAAATGTCCGGTTTGCGGCGGGCCGATGATTATAAAGCTTTCCCGCGTCGGAAAATTTTTAAGTTGTAAGAAATTTCCGGAATGCGTCGGCGCGCTTAAAATGGATGGAACAATGATGGAGGGGCCGAAAGAAACCGGCGAATTATGTCCGCGGTGCGCGGGGAAATTGATTGAGCGCGAAGGCCGATTTGGAAAATTTATTTCCTGCCAAAATTATCCCAAGTGTAAATTCATCAAAAAAACCGCCGAACAGGAGGCCAAAGAAAAAACCGGAGTCGCTTGTCCTGAATGCAAAGAGGGCGAAATCGTAGAACGCCGCGGCCGGTTTGGTTCATTTTTCTCCTGCTCCAATTATCCTAAATGCAAATTTGCCATCAAGGCGAGGCCTACCGGCAGAGTATGTGAACTTTGCGGTTCGCTGATGATGGAAGGAACGAAGACGATTCCGGAAAGGTGCTCAAATAAAGCGTGCGTGAATCATAATCCCGCCCGTCTGGCAGGCGGCGCCGGCGGGCCGCGGAAATCGTAAAATTATTCGCCGCTTGTTTTTCGCGGCCGGCGGCAATACTCTAAAAGGCGAAGTGAGCATTATTCAGGATAAAATCAAAAAAGACCCGGACGGTTTGGTCGCGCGGGCGCACGATTTCGCCAAAAAGGCCCATCAAGGGCAAAAAAGGAAAACGGGCGAGCCGTATTTCAACCATTGCCTCAAAGCGGCCGAGTACGTGGCCGAATGGAAGCTGGACGACGCAAGTATCGCCGCCGCTCTCCTTCACGACGTCGTGGAGGATACGCCGGCAACCATTGAGGAGGTTAAAAATAATTTCGGCGAGGAAATCGCTTTTTTGGTTGACGGCGTCACTAAACTCGGCCGGATAAAATATCGCGGCGTGGAAGCGCAGGTGGAAAATTTGCGTAAAATGTTTTTGGCTTTAAGCCACGACATTCGCGTCGTTATCGTAAAGCTGGCCGATCGTTTACATAACATGACGACGCTTAAAGCGCTGCCTCCGCAAAAACAAAAACGCATCGCCGTTGAAACATCCGAGTTGTACGCGCCGCTCGCGTATCGTCTCGGTATGCAGAAAGTGAGCGGCGAACTGGAAGATCTCGCCTTTCCGTTTATTTATTCGCAGGAACACGATTGGCTGGAAAAAAACGTCAAAGAAAAATACGGCGAAAGGGAAAAATATCTGGAACGCGTCAAGCCGGCCATCGTTGAGGCGTTGAAAAAACAGGGGATTATTCCGCTTTTCGTGGATTCGCGGGCGAAACGATATTCAAGTTTGTATAAAAAGCTTTTGCGCTACAACATGGATGTCAACAACATTTACGATTTGATGGCGCTGCGAATCGCCGTCAAAAACGTTGAAGAGTGTTATGCCGCTCTGGGCGTCGTCCATAATCTCTGGCCGCCGCTGCCCGGGCGCATCAAGGATTACATCGCTTTGCCGAAACCGAACGGTTACCGCTCTTTGCATACGACGGTTTTTTGTCTGGACAATAAAATAACGGAGATTCAGATTCGTACGCCGGAAATGCATAATGAGGCGGAAAACGGCATCGCGGCTCACTGGGCTTACACGCAGGCGCGCGGTTCAAAACAATACATTAACAAACAGGCAAGCTTTGCCGACAAAAAAGAACTTATTTGGATCGGCCAACTAAAGACATGGCAAAGAGATTTTTCCGACCCCGATGAATTTATGAATTCGTTGAAAATTGATTTTTTCAAAGACCGGATTTTTGCCATTACGCCGAAGGGGGAAGTGATTGATTTGCCGCTCGGCGCGACGCCGGTGGATTTTGCCTATCACGTTCACAGCGAAATCGGCGATTGTTGTTCCGGGGCGCGCATCAACGGGAAGATCGCGCCGCTTGACCACCGTCTGAATTCCGGCGACATAGTGGAAATCATCACCCAGAAAAACAAAAAGCCGTCGGAATCGTGGCTGGCCTTCGTCAAAACGGGCATGGCGAAGCATCGCATCAAATCGGCGCTTAAAAGCCGGACTTCCGTCGTCGCCAAAGAAAGCGAGCTGATGGAATTGCGGATAGTGGCCGAAGACCGCATCGGTCTTTTAAAAGACATCGCGGCGATTATCTCCCGCTCGCATATCAACATTATCGGTCTCAACACCAGGGTGGATAAAAGCCGGGGAGGGCGTTTCACCGCCGTGAAAATAAGCTGCGAAGCGAAAAATCGCGGCAAGGCGAAAGAGCTGTTGATTAAACTGAAGCGTCTCAAGGAAATAAAGGAAATAGACCACCGATTTTCAACGAAAATCTAAAATAGAAACCGTTATTCCGCCTGTTGTTGCCCCGTTATTTTGCGGATAATGCCGTCCAGTTCTTCCGGCGAAAAGAAGGCGATGGATATTTTCCCTTGATCGCCGCTTTTTTGAATACTCACCCTCGTTCCCAGCGCTTCTTCCAGCCGTTCCCGCAGATAAGATGTCTCGGGATCGGCGACCGGCGCTTGACCGGAAATTTTTCCGTCTTCGTTCGCGGAAGGCGGTTCGGATTTTTTGACGCGACTCCTCAATTCGCGGACGCTCAGGTTGTTAGCCAAAAGATCGCCGAAAAGCGCCTGTTGGCGGGCGATATCGTCCACCATCAAAAGAATTCTCGCCTGGCCTTCGTTTATTTGTCCGCGGCCCAGCGCTTCCTGGATGTCGGTCGGCAAACTTAAAAGACGGATGGCGTTGGCTACCGTCTCGCGGCTTTTTCCGAGGCGAACGGCGATCTCCCGCTGGGTCATTCGGAATTCGTCCTGAAGTTTGGCGAATGCGCGGGCTGTTTCTATCGGATTGAGATCGGCGCGCTGAATGTTTTCAATAATGGCGAGTTCCAGCCGCTCTTTTTGGGTATCAATTTTCCGGACGATGACGGGGACGCGCTCAAGACCGGCGATTTTGGACGCCATGAGCCGTCTTTCTCCGGCGATCAATTCATATTCCACGGCCGTGCCGCCGTCGGTTTCTTTTTCAATTTTGGAAACAACCAACGGCTGAATAACGCCGAATTCGCGTATGGAAGCGGCCAGTTCTTTCAGCGACTCTTCACTGAATTCTTTTCGCGGCTGGTGGGGATTCGGCCGGATTTTGTCCGTTTCTATGTGGAAAACGGCTTCCGAAAACGGCCGGTGATTTTTAGGCGGAAACGCGGCTGGTGTTTTAATTTCCGGCGTTGCCGATGATGGCGGAGTTGCGGCGGGATCGCGCTCCGGCTGGCGCCCAGCGGCGCTGCCTACTGCTAACGGGGAATTTTGATCCGCGTTTTTCGGGAGATTGTTGTTATCGCTTGGCGGCGGTATCAGCGACGCCAGTCCTCGTCCTAAAGTCATAACGTTTAATAAACCGTTAAAATTAAATTTGGGGAATTATTTCTCGCGCCAGAAACTCTCTTGCCAGGCGTTCATAAGCCCGGGCGCCGGAAGAGGACGGGCTGTATAAAACAATCGGCTTGCCGTAGCTGGGCGCTTCGGCGAGAGCGACGGAGCGGGGGATTTCCGTTTCAAAAACGCGGTGGGGAAAATTCCGGCGCATTTCTTTGGCGACTTCGCGGGACAGGCGCTCGCGTTTATCATACATAGTCAAGGCCGCGCCGACAACTTTCAAATCGCGCCCCAAATTGCG
>JACRHY010000018.1 GCA_016215765.1 Parcubacteria group bacterium | reverse complement strand
TCTCTCTCTCTTGCTTGCCGGACGGAGGAAATGACATAGGATTTGACATTGGATTATTGTAGCACAACCCGCGATTAAATGGGGTGTCAGCTGGAGCGTCGCCGACGCGCCTCGTTTTTTGCAAGATTCCGTGACGACGTTTAAGCTTTCGGTTCTTTTTTAATTGTAAATATCTTTTCTGTGGCCGATACTAAAAAATATCGCTTCATTGTTATTTTTAAAATAAAAAACGGCTCGATAACGTCGGGTAAGTCTGAAAGAATAGGCACCCGATAGTTCTTTAATTCTTTTGGTGTGCAATCTCTGATCAAGCCAATTTCCTTTGAATATAGACGCTTGTTTTTGAAACAATTTTTTAATCTCATTAGGCAATTTGCCTAATTCTTTCCTGAAATCCTCGGTCTTAATAACAATCATTATTCTTCAGGAGGGTAATCTTTAATTGTTTTGAGATAAGAATTCTTAATCCGAGACGGGCTTTTATACTCTTTTAAGCTTTCTTCGGGAATAATAACCAGAAGCTTTTCAAGATAAGCATTTACTTTTTTTAATTCTTTTAAAATGGGCACCAATGCCCCCTTTTGTTCTTTTGGAATAGTGATTGTTGTCATGTGTTTTATTTTATCACAATCAAAAATCCGGAGTCAATTCGCCAAAGCGTCGCCGACGCGCCTCGTTTTTTGCAAGATTCCGTTTATTCTTCCAGTTCTTTTTTGATGTCGCTAAACTCGTTTTCCACGTCCTGAAGCCGTTTTTTCAGTTCCTTTATCAAATCCGCCCCTTCGCGGACTTTTTTCAACCCTTCTTCAAGGTCAAGATCATTCTGCTTTTCAAACCAGCCGATGGCGCTTTCCAGATCGGCGAGCAGCTTGGAGATGCTTTCTTTTTTTTCCATGCGAAAAGTATAACGAATTCAGCCGATATTCTCCACCCGCGAACCGATTTTCCCGTCGGACAGCCGCGTCGTCAGTTTTTCGCCGACCGCGACGTCTTTGACGCTTTTGATCATCCGTCCGTTTTCGCCGACGGCGATGGCGTAGCCGAGTTTCAGATTTCTCTCCGGATTGACGGCCGCCAAAAATTTCCGGGCGTGGTCTATTTTGGCGCCGGCGCGCAAAACGGCGTTTCCGAAAACGTCAAACGCCTGCCGGCGGGCGACGATCGTCGCTTTATGCTTGATTGTTTCCAATCCTCTTTCAAAAACAAGGAGCAGATTTCCGGCGTCCGTTTTTTCCCGCAAGCCGCCGAGAATATCGGAAAAATTCCTCGTCAGCTCCCGCCGCAGATGGGCGATGCGCTCGCGCAGAAGTTGGTAGGGGTTGTTCAAAATAACCGTTACCGCCGTCGGCGTGGACACGGAAAGATCGGCGGCCAGCGAAGCGATGGGAACGTCAATATCGTGGCCTATTCCGCAGATCACCGGAATAACCGAATCAAAAATCGCCCGCGCCGTTTTTTCATTGTTGAACGCCTGCAAACTTTCCAAACTCCCGCCGCCGCGGATTATCACGATGGCGTCTAAATTATTTTCGCTTGTCCCGCCTTGGCGGTGGCTTTTATTGAGCCGATTTATCCCCGCGACGATATCCGAAACGGCCTCAATTCCTTCCACTCGCGCGTCGTAAAAATTTATCTCAAATCCGAACTTGCCGAGATTGTTCAGAAAATCATGGATAACGGCGCCGTTTTTGGAGGTGATCAGGCCGATGCGACGGACGAATTTCGGCAGGGGCCGCTTGCGGGAAAACAGCCCTTCGTTTTGAAGTTTCTTTTTCAGCAGCTCGTAGGCCTTTTTCAATGCGCCTTCGCCGACCGGCTCAATGCCGGAAACGATGACGCTCAGCCGCCCCGAGGCCTTGTACACTTCCGGCCGGCCGCTGATTTTCACCTCCATTCCCTCTTCCAGCTCAACCCCCAACCCGTCGTAACGCCACCGCGAAAGAAAACAATTAACCACCGACGCGTCGTCTTTGTCTTTAAGGGAAAAATAAACGGCGCGATCGCGTTTTTGCATCTGGCTTATTTCCCCGCGGATGAAAACCTCGCGTCCGGAAACGAGAGCGTTTAAATAATCCAGAAATTCACTGACGGAAAAAACGGCCTTTTCTCCCGCCACCTCAACAAAAGAGGCTGCCGCCGCTGCCGCGCCATTTTCATCGCCGCTCTCATCGCTACTTTCATCATTTGTCCGCGAGGCGATTATTTTCAAAATCTCCCCGCCGTATTCTTTCAGTTTTTTGTCGCCGATGCCTTTGATCGCTCTCAATTCTTCGGATGTCGCCGGCAATTTTCCGGCGATTTCTTCAATCGTCTTATTCTGGAGAATTTTAAACGGCTCAATGCCTTTTTGGACAGCCAGTTTATTCCGCCAATTTTTCAACCGCAACGCCAAATCGTTCATGGAATTCATAAAACCCTTATCGCGTAAAAAACTTGCGACGCCTTACGCGCCGCAACCGCCGCCGTTTCTTTTCGGCACAAGGCCGAGTTTTTCAACTTCCGCTCCGATGTTTTTGTTCCAGCCGCTCGCGCTTGAGTAATCAATGCCGAGAATCGCCCTCGGATCAACGTCGCTCCAATCCGTTTCCTTGGCGACTTTAAAATAAGCGGCGGTGGAAACGTAATTGCTGGGAAACCAAAAAGAATTGAAAGCGAGGGCGGCGCGATAAAGCTCTTCTTCGGAAATTCCCTGGGAAACGCCGAGTTCCAAAAGCCCCAGCATCGCCGAGCCGTGATTACAATCCTGAAAAAAGGTGGAATTGTTGCAGCAGGGACGATAAATGTTTTTCGCCATTTCCAAAACCTTCGCCTCCTGCGCCGGCGTCAATTCTATCGCTTTAACGCGGTTGAAATAACTGCCTCCGTTGTCTTCTTTGCCCAGCCGCCACCCGCCGGTTGAAGCGAAGCGGAAAAGATCGTCGCCGTTAAGCGGACTGACTTTGTTAAATTCGGTTTTGTTGGACAATCCGACCGCCCAAAGGACATTAACGAGAAAACCGGCGTTGTCGGCTCTGATGACGAGCGGCTCGCGGGACGGTTCGGTTAAAATTTTCAGCTGATTTTCCGATAAGCCGCCCCGCTCTTCGTAAAGCCGGCGGAATTTTTCCAAATCAATGACGCCCGCGGCAACCAGTTTCGGCAGGGCATCGCCGAGAACGACGCGCGTCCGAAATCCTTCGGCCGGTAGAACTTCCGCGGCGATTTTTTCCATAAGGCCGCCGGCGTCCGCGGATTCTTTTTTGGCGCTTTCCACTTTCGCTTCCGCTCCGCCGCCGTATTTTTCCCGCCACGCGGCCGCCTCGGTCTTTAACAAGCCGCTCCCCAAAATCAGCGTCGCCAGCAGAACGGCCAGCGGCGCGGCGAAAGATTTTGTTTCTTCCGGTTCCGAAACGACGGGCCCGCCTGCCGGACGGGCAGGCGCGACACAGGCCTCGCACGCTTCCGATTTATTTAAATATCTCAGCGTCAGCCAAAGAGAAAGCGAGAGCAGGAGAACGCTTAAAAGCTTTATCTCCAACCCCTTAAAAGGCAGAAACGCCAGTCCGCCGGCCGCGCCGAAAAAAGAAAGCAGAAAAGCGCCGCAGGTCGGGCAGGCCGAAGCGAGCGCGCCCGAAAAAGCGCCCAAAGCGCCGGCGCCTCCGGAAGCCAGATTTTTCCGCCACGCCGAGTTTTGCCAGGCGTAAAGGGAAACGGCCGCGCTTATTCCGAATAAAACCACCGAGAGAAAAGTCAGTAGGGTATAGGGCCAGAAATAAAACGGCGCTTCTCCGTACATCAGATAAAAATTCACCGCCGTGGAATTTTTCTGCAACAGCCAGAGATAAACGGCGACCAAAAAAACCGCGGCGGCGGCGGCCGTCAGCAGATAATAAAAATCGGAAAAGATTTTTTTCAAAAGCGCCATTGCCGTTAAATTTATCTTTTTTATCCGCTAAAAGCAAACCTCACGATTTTCACGCAAGGGTGAGTTATCCACAACGAACGATTTGACGGACGTATCTGTCGTATATACAATAGATACATGAAAACAATAATCAACATAAAAGCCGATAAAGAAGTGAAAGAGAGCGCGCAACGCATTGCCGCCGACATGGGACTCCCTTTAAGCGCGGTGATAAACGCCTATCTGAAAGAATTCATTCGGGAACGCGCGGTACGTTTTTCCCTTGAGCCGCAATTGCGCCCCGAGGTGGAAAAAGAGATCGGACAAGCCATTAAGGACTATAAGAGCGGGGAAAATATCGTCGGGCCGTTTGAAAATGCAAAAAGTCTTATGAAAAGCTTGAGCGCAAAGTGAAAATCATCTACGTCAAAAAGTTCAAGAAAAAATTTCAGAAACTTAAAAGCGGCGAGAAGAAAAAGTTTGAGGAAAGAGTGGGGATTTTTATAAAAAACGCCGCGCATCCAACGTTGAACGACCACCCGCTCCATGGAAAATTCTCCCGTTGTAGAAGTTTCAACGTTACGGGCGATCTGCGCGTATTATACGAATTAGCAGAGAAAGGCGTTGCGCTATTTATTGATATAGATACGCACAGTAATCTCTATCAGTAAAAAATAATAAAACTTGCGTTGGCATTATCCGCGTTCGCAAAAAAGAATTGAAAGAAAAGAAAAGGCCCCGCGAAATTTCGCGAGGCCGAATTTTATTCCGACTGTTCAATTCAGACAAGCAGCCGGTCCAAAGCGACTTCAATGTCGCTCTCCCTTATGAGAGCGAGTGCGTTTTGCGCTCGCATCTTGTCGACGACATCCAGGTCGTCAACTCTTCGGCAAGTGCCGCAATCCTCGCAGCACTCGCCACTCCTCCGACATTGGCCGCCCTGCCAAACAACGCCGCGGCCCATGTCGGCAACGATCCGATCGATCGTCTTCATGCTATCACCTCCTCTCTTTTTGGGCTGATATACTTCAGTATATCAGCGCTTCACCGTCACCACCGCCAACCGCTTGGCGGTGGTGGTGATGTCCTCATCCATGAAGACAATCCCCGCCTTGTGCGTCTGGGCACAAGGGCAGTCCTCCCCGCACTGCCGACACTCCTTCGCATCGGCGGCGGGGAAAATCCCCTCCAACATCCTCTCGACTTCCTTGTCGAGACCTTCCCTGACCTCGTCTTTCTTCGCCATTTGAATCACCTCCTCTCTTTTTTGTTTTCAAACGACCTTATCGCCATAAATTAAAACAAGAAAAAAAACACTTGTCAAGCCCGCGTTTTGTGAACCCCGTTAGAAGTCGCGAGGGCGCACAGCGTGCCTCTACTTCTAACGGGGTGAAACGGCGCCCCGCTCTTTCTCAACCGCCGTTATACTTAAGTATAACGGCTTGGCGCGCCCCGCGATGAGGTCGGTCTTATTAAATTAGTGGTATAATGAATATTATGCTTTCGTTCATTCAGGTATTTTTCGCGATTTTCGGCGTGATGGATCCGGTGGGCAACGTGCCGTTTTTTATCGCGCTCACAAACTCCATGGATCAAGCGGCGAAAACGAAACTCGCTCTGCGGGCGGTTTTGTACGCGGGCGTCATTCTAATCGTGTTCATGTTCCTGGGTAATTCCATTCTGGACGTCTTTCACGTATCAATGGAAAGCTTCCGCATGGCGGGCGGCCTCGTGCTTTTGATTTTGGGTTTTCAAATTCTTTTCGGCATTGAATTTAGTAACCAAAAAAACGAACTGCTTGAAGAAAAGGACGTGAGCATCGTGCCGCTCGCGACGCCGCTCATCGCCGGACCGGGCATGATCACCTCCGTGGTAATTCTTTCCAAGGAGTACGGATATGTTTTTACTCTGGCCGGCATCATCGCGAACCTCGCGCTGAGTTTTGTCCTCTTCCGATTCGCGCATATCGTGCTGAGAATTTTAGGCAAAAGAAGCGCGATGGTCTTCGCGAAGATTATGGGTCTCATCCTGATGGCGATCGGCGTGGAGTTTATAAGGAGCGCGTTATAGAGCGCGGAATTCGCGCAGAATCCGGTTTAGAGGATGTACGTTGAGATTCAGTACCCGCAAAATTACCCATGGTCTCTCCAAAGAGACCGCGTAATTTTGACGTTGCAATCCAAAAAGAAAGTTCGGCTGGATTGCTTGGTATCAACGGAATGCTTGGTATCATTGGTGAGACCGCGTAATTTTGACGTTGCAATCCAAAAAGAAAGTCCGGACGGATGGCGCGGTATCATTGGTGAGACCGGGCGGTTTTGATGCTACGGCTCAAGAAGAGAATCCGGACGACCCTGGTCTCTCCAGAGAGACCAGGGTCGTTGAGCGCGAAAATTTTTTGTTTTAACGCTTAAGAGAGCAGGGTTCTAATGTCCCCGCGAGGAATCGAACCTCGATCCGCTCCTTAGAAGGGAGCTGTTCTATCCGTTGAACTACGGGGACTCGTGAAGTTGACTAAATTAGAAAAAAATATCATAATTTAGTCAGTCCTTTTTCCATTATAATATAAAGGAGGTGAGAGATGAGCGCAAATTGCGCGAGTCATGATTGCCGATGTGAAACGCGGCGGTACTGGCAGATTCTGGGACTGACCGTCGCCATCGCCGCGATGGAGATTGTCGGCGGACTCTGGTCGGGAAGCTTGGCGCTTCTGGCCGACGCCGGACACGTCGCGGTTGACGCGCTGGCGGTGGCGGTCGCCATCGGCGCCGCTTACGCCGCCCGCTACAACGGCAAAGCGCGGGCAACCGGCGGCGCGATCAACGCCGCTTTGCTCGCCGTCATCGCGGTCTTCGTTTTTAAAGAAGCCTGCGAGCGGCTGACGGAAACGCCGCCGATCAAAAGCGGCGAGATGATCGCTTTCGCTCTCGCGGGACTGGCCGGAAACTGGTGGTCGCTGAAGTTGCTTCACCGCAACCACGACCACAGCCACCTGACGCACCGCTCGCTCAAGTGGCACCTGATTTCCGATTTTTTGCAGTCGGTGGGCGTGGTGGCGACGGGCGTCGTCATTCACTTCACCGGCTGGACGATTCTTGATCCGATATTCTCCGCCTTCATCGGCATCGTCATCGGCCGATGGGCGGTAAAACTCGCGATTGATTCTTGTCGCGAGTTGCGTAGACCCCGTTAGAAGCGAGAATTCTAACGGGGTAGATGATTTTTCCCGTCCCGTTCGGCCATGGCCGGGCGGGACTTTCTTTTATTCGCGAAACGGCTATGATAACGGAAAACGGGACGTAGTATAATGGCAGTATGCGCGCTTTGGGGGCGCGAGGCCCGAGTTCGATTCTCGGCGTCCCGACTGAGCGGTCAGTAGTCGAAAAAAACAATTTCGGAACGCTTCTTTATGAACGATTTTAGTTTTAAAATTACCGGCAAAGACAAAAATACCCGCGCGCGAGCGGGTATTTTAACGACGCCCTGCGGAAAGATCTTGACTCCCGCCTTCGTTCCCGTCGCCACCAAAGCCGCCGTCAAAGGAATGGACTTCAACCGGCTGGAAGAAATCGGCTTTGATATTCTGATGGTCAATACTTACCATCTGTTCCTCCGGCCGGGGCATAAAGTCGTCGCCAAAGCCGGCGGTCTTCACAAATTCGCGAATTGGCGCCGACCGCTGATGACCGACAGCGGGGGCTTCCAGGTTTTCTCCCTCGGTTTCGGACTGGAGCACGGCGTCGGAAAAATCGGTTTTTTCCCCGGTAAAACGAAAGCGGCGGCCCCCGGACGGAAAAAGCTCGTTGAAATTGACGAGGAAGGCGCTTCTTTCGTTTCGTTTCTGGACGGTTCCCGCCATCGCATCACTCCCGAAAAATCCATTGAAATCCAGCGGGCGCTGGGAGCCGACATTATTTTCGCTTTTGACGAATGCACTTCCCCGCTCGCTTCATACGAATACACCGCTCAAGCGACCGCCCGGACGCACCGCTGGGCAAAGCGCTGTCTCAAAGTTTTCAAAGGCGGCTCGCAGGCGATGTTCGGCATCGTTCAGGGCGGCGCGTATAAAGATTTGCGGATTGAAAGCGCCAGGGTAATAGGAGCGATGCCGTTTTTTGGAATCGGCGTCGGCGGAAGTTTGGGCAAAACGAAAAGAGAGATGCGCCGAGTTCTTGATTGGACTCTGCCGGTTTTACCGGAAGAAAAGCCGCGCCATCTTTTGGGCATCGGCGAAATCAGCGACATTTTTGAAGCCGTTGAGCGGGGCGCCGATCTTTTTGATTGCGTCATTCCGACCCGCCTCGCCCGTCACGGCGTCGCGCTGACCAAAAAAGGCCGCGTAAATTTAGCAAACGGAAAATTTCTGACCGATCAAAAGCCGATTGAGAAAGAATGCCTTTGTCAAACCTGCCGAAAACATTCCCGCGCCTATCTTTCGCATCTGACCAGAAGCAAAGAAATTCTGGGAATAATGCTTCTCACCGAACATAATTTATTTTTTATGAAAAAACTGATGACGGATGTCCGACAGGCGATTTTGGACGGAGGATTTTCCGCTTTCAAGAAAAAAATGCTAAGATAATCGCTTCCATGCGCCAAAGCATCAAAAAAACAAAAATCGTCTGCACCATCGGCCCGGCAAGCGAAAAGCGGGAAACGCTTAAAAAACTCATCGGCGCGGGAATGAACGTCGCCCGCCTGAATTTTTCCCACGACACCCACGAAAAATTCGCCGAGAAAATCAAGAACATTCGGGATTTAAGCCGAAAAAGCAATTGCCCCGTCGCCATTCTTCAGGATCTTTGCGGCCCGAAAATAAGAATCGGCGCCGTAAAAAACGGCGAGATAATTCTGGAAAACGGCCGGCTTGTTACACTGTCCGACAAAGCGATTATCGGCGACGAAAACGTCATCCCCGTCGCTTTCCGCCCTCTTCTCCGGCAGATAAAAAAAGGCGACGCCCTGCTTCTTGACGACGGCACGAAAAAACTGCGGGTCGTCAAAAAAACGGACGGCGGCGCCGTTTGCCGAGTCGTTGTCGGCGGCCGGCTGAAATCGTTTAAGGGAATCAACGCGCCGGGCGTCGCTCTTTCCGCCCGCTCGCTGACCTCCAAGGACCTCAAAGACGCGAAGTTCGGCGTTAAAATGGGCGTTGATTTTGTCGCTCTTTCTTTCGTCCGAAGCGCCGCCGACGTGGCGCTCTTGCGGCGCTTTCTTCAAAAAAACGGCTCCGGAGCGAAAATCGTCGCTAAAATAGAACGGCCGGAAGCCGTTTCCGACATTGACGGCGTTATCGCCGCCGCCGACGCGGTGATGGTGGCGCGGGGCGATCTCGCTCTGGAAACGCCGATGGAGATTATTCCGGCAATTCAGAAAGAGATAATAAGAAAGTGCAATTTCGCCGGAAAGCCGGTCATCACGGCCACCCAGATGCTGGAGTCAATGATGAACCAGCCGATGCCGACGCGCGCCGAAATAACCGACGTCGCCAACGCGATTCTTGACGGAACCGACGCGGTGATGCTTTCGGGGGAAACGGCCGCCGGCCGCTTTCCCGTTGAAACCGTTGAAGCGATGGCTAAAATCGCCCGAGAGGCGGAAAAGATGATGCGGCTAAAATATCTTCCCTCGGAACTGGTTACGGCGGATGTTCCTCAAACCATATCTTTCAGTGTCGTTAAAGCGGCAAAAAATCTCGGCGCCAAAGCGATCGTCGCCTTGACCGAATCGGGAAGCACCGCCAGAAGAATTTCCGCCTACAAGCCCGCCATTCCCATACTCGCTCTGACTCCCGACTCCACCACTCTGCGCCAACTCGCTCTTTCCTGGGGAGTGCATCCCTACCTTGCCCCAAAACGCGTCGCCGATTTTGACGAAATGGCCAAGATCGCCAAAGAAACCACCCGCCGCTCCAATTTCGCGAAAAAAGGGGAATGCGTCGTCATCTCGGCCGGCATCCCGTTCGGCGTCAAAGGCGCGACTAATCTCCTGCTCGTTCAAACCATCTAAAATTTAAACCGATGACTTTTGAAGAATACCAGAAACTTTCGCGAAAAACGGCCGCTTATCCCAAGCTGGCGGGCGGAGAATTCGTCTATCCTCTTTTGGGTCTCTGCGGCGAAAGCGGCGAGGTGGCGGAAAAACTGAAAAAGGTCCTTCGCGACAAAAACGGCGACATTGACGAAGAAACGAAAAAAGAAATCGCCAAAGAACTCGGCGATGTCTTGTGGTATCTTTCCCAGCTGGCGACGGAACTTGGCATTCCCCTTGAAGAAGTGGCAAAAATGAATCTGGAAAAACTCTTCTCCCGCCTGGAAAGAAACGCCATCAAGGGGAGCGGCGACAACCGGTAAATTTATTTGAAGTAAGAATCAAACTCCGCCATCGTTTCGTTAAACTTGCGATTTAGACCGTTAATAACGGTAATTTCTTCGTTTATCTGGCCGATTAAAACGGAAATTTCCGCGGCGCCTTCAAGCCGCCCGCCGTTAGTGCCGGCGATTATTTTAGCGCGCAAAACCTCAAGCAGTTGGCTTAAAAGCTGGTTATAAGAAATCAGCTTGCTGATAAGAGAGAGCTCCGTGGCGACCGCTTCCTGCGCTTTGAATTGCGCCTCTTTCGGCTCAACGGCGGAAATGTTGCCGGCCATCGTTTCAAGGCGACGGGAAAGCTCAAAGGCCCGGTCGCGAATTTCTTTGTTGCTTTCCAAATTTTTCAAAACCAGCCGCAAGGCCTGATCGTAATCGCTGACGCTCTCAAGCGTTCCGATAAGTTTGAGCCGCTGATTGGAATCCTCCGTCAAACCGACAATCACCTGGCTGATCATCGCCCCTTCTTTGCGCGCCTCCAGAAAAGGCGCCGGAACGATTTTCGGCGCGTAGATGAAAAAACGCCAGATAAAAAAAACGGCGAGAACGATAAGCAGTAAAATAAGCAAAAATCTGACCGGGCGGAGAATTTTCAGAGCTAAATTAGCCATCATAAAGTTTTCTTATTTTTATCACGAAATTGAGAAAATAATCAAGCGGCCGCCTTATAAAGATCGATTTTCTGGCTACTCGCTAAATTCTAAATTCGTCCCCTGTCATTTTTGCCAATCGTCTTCTTGCCAATCGTCCGAAAATTATTTTAGAATGAAAAATCCGCGGGTATCGTATAGTGGTAATACCCCAGTTTTCCAAACTGGCGCCGGGGGTTCGATTCCCCCTACCCGCTCAAAAACTCAAAACGTTTCCCGC
>JACRHY010000003.1 GCA_016215765.1 Parcubacteria group bacterium | reverse complement strand
GGAATAGAATACGGCCTCATGAATCGTTGAATTATTTGACTCCTGAAGCCTATTATCGAAAATGGCAAACTGGTCGATTGCCGACAAAAGATGTTATTACCCTACAAACCTAAGTGGTCAATATCTATCTGAACCTGGACAGCCATTTTCTTGTTTGTTTCCCGAAGAAGAGGAAATTTGCTAAAATGTTTTTATGCGGGATCTGATGGAACTAAGCGGTTCGGCGGCGTACAAAAAGATATTGGACAATCTTTACGACGGCGTTTGCTTTATTAATCGCGACAAAAAAATCGTTTACTGGAATAAGGGCGCGGAGGCGCTTACCGGGTTCGCGAGCGATGAAGCGGTGGGGACACGTTGCGGCGATTCCGTTTCTCTTATCGCCGAGAAGCGCGGAATAAACTTATCCGTCGATTTTTGCCCGATATCGGAGTTGGAATCCGGGGCCGATTTTTCCGAGCGCGAGGTTTATATTCACCATAAAGACGGGCATCTTGTTCCGGTGTTGGCGCGCGCCATTTCTTTGCGCGATGCCGGAGGCGAAGTGATCGGGGCGGTGCAGATTTTTTCCGAAAATTTATCAAAAAACGCCGCTATTCAGCGGATTGAAGAACTTCAGCGGCTGGCGCTCGTTGATCCGCTGACGGGGCTTGCTAATCGGCGGTACGCCGAAATAAATTTGCGCGCCAAATTGGACGAAATGAAAAGATACGGCTGGCAACTGGGCGTTTTATTCGCCGATATTGACCATTTCAAGCGGATCAACGATGAATACGGCCATGAAGCCGGCGATCGCGTTCTCAAGATCGTCGCTAAAACTTTTACGCACGACGTCAGATCGTTTGATGTGGCGGCGCGCTGGGGCGGAGAAGAGTTTCTCATTGTTATTGAGAGCGTCACAAAAAACCAGCTTGTCGCCGTTGCCGAAAAACTGCGGATTCTCGTTGAGCAGTCAAGTATTCCGACCGACGCCGGAGTTATCCACCCGACGATTTCAGTCGGCGCGACGATCGCCTCCCCGGAAGACGAACAGAATTCTCTTTTGAAAAGAGTTGACCGGCTGATGTACGAAAGCAAAACGACCGGCCGCAACCGCGTTACCGCCGATTAAAGATCGGTCATCCGCCGGCCGGCGGATGAACAAGTTAGTTTTTTGTGCCCTCGGGAGGAATCGAACCCCCATTACGAGATCCGCAATCTCGCGTCCTATCCGTTGAACGACAAGGGCGATTGGGTTTTCTGACGGATTAAAACCTCAAAAATTTTGCCAGGGCATCGGCCATCGGCTCGTCGTACTCTTCTTCCGGAAGAAAATTCGCCAAATGGCTTCTTATCTCCGGAACCAACGAAGGCGCAACGACCATCTTAATGTAGGGCCTGATTTTCGCCCGGTGTTTAAAAATCAACTCCTTGATTTCTCCGCCGCTTTGATTAAAAGCGAAATGCTCCAATTCGGCGTAAGCATAGGCGCGTTCTTGACCCCTCGTAACGCCCCTCTCGTCTATTTTAAAATTTATATCCCGCGGAACGGCGCCCGCCCAATGGAAGACCGACAGTTCGGCGATGATAATAAAAGCGGCGAAAAGAAAATTTTTCTGCCAGAGCGCCGCGGCGAGCAGGACGATTGAGATCAAAATGGAAATCCAATACCACGACGGACTTTTAGCGTAATATTCAAATTCCGGCGCTTCCCAGCTTATCTCTTTATTTTCCGGTTTCTGATTGTCGCACTCTTCTTCCATCGCTGATATTTTAATCAAGAAAGAGCCGAAAGTCCACCCCCTCGGTTATTCGGCGCGGATTTTCAAGATTTTTAAGAATGGCTCGCGAGTTCTTCTTCGGTGCTTTTGACGATGTCGGACAAAGACCAGTTGGTTTTGATGAAATATTTTTTCGCTCCGAGTTCCATGCCGCGTTTGATTTTTTCGTCGCTGCCGAGATTGGAGATGATGAAAACGGGAATGTTTTTTGTTTTTTCGTCGCTTTTCAGTTTCTCCAGCATCATAAAGCCGTCTATTTTCGGCATCAAAATGTCCAGAAGAATTAAGTCGGGCGCGTCCCGATACGCGATCAGCAGCCCCTCTTCGGCGTTGGCGGCCGTGAGCGTCGCGATTCTTTTTTTGCCGAACAAAAGAACCATCGGCTTGATAATCGCTTGGTCGTCTTCAACGATGAGAACCTTTTTATTTTCCATATCCTTGGATTAATTATGTCTTATCGGCAGGCGGAAGTAAAACGTCGTTCCCTGGCCGATGCCTTTTGATTCAAGCCACATCTGGCCGCCGTGCGCCGCGATAAACGACCTGGCGATGTAGGTATTGATGCCGAAGCCGGACGGCGCCAGCGAGCGCGCTTCGTCGGCGCGGAAAAATTTTTTGAAAATTTCCGCTTTCGCCAGTTCGGTTATTCCGATGCCGTAATCGGAAATCGCCACGACGAGGTTGTTGGAATCCGCCATGACTTTTTGGGACACCAGAATGTCCGTTTTTTTAACCATCGGGGAATAAGTCAGCGCGTTATGGAGAAGGGCATAAATGACGAATCTGATTTTATTGGCGTCGTAATGAATTTCGGGAATGTCGCCTTCCGCCTTGACGTTGATTTCAAAATTGCCGGCTCCGATATCGTTTTTGACGGTCCTCGCCGTTTCTTTGATGTCCTGCAGGATGTTGCCGGGAGCGAGATCAAGGAATATTTTACCCTGCTCAATATCCAGAACGAGCAGGAGAGAATTGAGATTATTAATGGTGGCGACGACGCTTCGGTGGACATCGCCGAAGGCGGATTTTCTTTCTTCCGGGGAAAGAGTTTCTTCATCTTGAAGAAGTTCCAGGTTCCAGCGCGCCGAAGACAGGGGAGTGCGCAACTGATGCGAAACGATGGATATGAAACGGCTTTTGGCGTCATCCGTTTTTTTCAGCTCCTCGTACATCCGCGCGTTTTCAATAATGGGGGCGATGGCGTTGACGGAATGCTCCAAAAGAACGATGTCGTTCGCGAAAAACGGGTCGCCGGATTTTTTTTCACCCAAAAGACAAATGCCGATAAGCTGTTCTTTGTATTTTATCGGGATGGCGAGATTAAACCCTATTTTACCGAGCGCGTCGGCGAGCCGCCGGTCATGGGAATGAACGGCGGCATCATGAGGGTTTCGCGCGCCGTTTTCAATGTCTTCTTTGTCAATAATTCTGAATCCCGGCGCGGCCAGCCGTCCGATAAGGGGATTGTCAAAAGTCAGTTCAAAATTTTCCGCCGTGTCGCTTATCATTTGCCGGGAGATGAAGGAGTCCTTGGGAATAAGGATAAGGATCGCCCCCCTGTTCAGCTTAAGAGCGTCTACGATAAGCCGGTTGAAAGAAGCCAGGAGATTGTCAAGGCTCAGGTTTGATTCAAAAATTATTTTATTGATCCGGCCGAGAATTTCATCAAGATGATAATGCCGGCGGAAGAAAGTTTTGTCGGTGATCGTTTCCAGAAAATTTTTCAGCGGAAGAAATCCGGCGATAACGATCAGGGAGGGTATCAGGAATTTCCACGGGTTGGGAAAAAAATCTCCGAAAAAACTTCCGAAAAGGGCGTACAGGAAGCTGATGACGGTGAAAAGAATGGTGAAGACCGTTCCGCGCCGGATGATGACGGAGATATCCATCAGATGGTGCCTGACGATGGCGTAAGATATCGCCGTCAGCATAAAGAACGAGAAAAGAGGGCCGAGAACGTTGAAATCCCTGATGCCGAAATAGGGCAAAACGGCGTTGGTGACGATTGCGGGAATAAAAAACAGCGCCAATCCGAGAAAAACGTATTTAAGCCGCAGTTTAAAAATCCCTTTAGCCGCTTTGTACTTATAGACGAGAACGGCTAAAGAAGCGACGGCGCAGAGGATGACGAAATAAACAAAGTAAGAATAGGCGGCGCCGGTCGTTGGCGACAAAACGCCGTTTTCTATTTTCAAAGAAACGACGACAAGATGCTTGAATATCAGGATCGCGAAAATAAGAGGCGCGATTAAAAGAAAAAGAGCCCGTTTGGCGCGTTCCGCCCCGTCTTTTTCGGAAGTTTCAACGGCAATCGCGAAAAGCAGAAAAAGCGTCAGTATAAATGCCGCGAAGGCGAACGGCAATTCTCCCCAAAATAAACTTTGTTGAACGTTAAATAATACGAACAAAGAAAGCGCCCAGCCGGCGATGCCTAGACAGAACGCGACGAAAATAACATTGAGCGGCTTCCTTAATCCCCGCGATAAAACAAAAGCGGCCAGCGATGAATTTAGGATAAATGTTATGATAAGCGCCATTGTTTTTTCATTTATTATAGAATAATTAAAAAAATAAAACAGCCCCATGGCGGGGCTTATCTTTTTAATTTCCGCAAATTATCTTGGGAAATGGGCAAGATGAAAGCGACGGTTGGGTGATCGTCGTGCCGGAATGGTTCGCTTTGAAAATAAAAATCCCACTCTTTTCTCCGGAAAAGGTCCATTAGTTTTTTTCTCATTATGCCGCAGAAAAAACGAAAGCCGCGCTCCGCGGCGTAACGGTGGGCGTAGATGACCATCTCGGGGAAAATATCGTAGCGACTGCGATAGTCCTTCCTGATCGCCAACCGCGAAAATCCCAGCGCTTGGCTGAAGTCAAAAGCGTCGGAGTAGCGAAAGGCGCCTTGGAAAGCGGTCTTGGCATCGACTTCAATCAGCCGCAAAGCGGCGATTACTTCGCCGTCGGCGACGGCGATAATATGCGCAGCTTTCTCGTCGTGGCCGTTTTTTTCTTCGGGAATCTGGAAATTTTCCGCCGGCCTCAATTTGCATTCTTGGATAAAAACCTCGTATCTTAACCGAAAAGCCCCGCGGATTTCTTTTTCGCTGTCGGCTATCTTAATTTCAATCTTTTCTTTTTGATTCCGCTTCGTTCCGTTTTGAAATCCTTTTTCACTTCGCATCGTTTCTCCTCTCGAGTAAAGACGCCGATTTTCAAGGTTCCGCGTTTCATTATGCCAAAAAAACAAAACCTCGGCTTGTGGATAACCGAGGTTCAATTGAGGGAGATCCGGCTAGTCCGGAGTATCGTGCCGTATTCGGCTTTGTCCTGGGAAACGTTTAAAAGCTGGGCGATTATCCGAGGGCGGGAACCGTCCGGCGGTTTGGGATAATATCCCCAGCCGTGGCCGCCATCGCGGTAAAAAACGATGACGGGAATGTGCGTCAGCGCTTCCGGCGTCGCTTCAATGAATTTCTGGTGAGCGTATCCCAGTACGTCCGCCATTTCTTCGGCGGAGAGCCGTTCCAGTATTTCGTTGAGGTGCAGAAGATGGGGCCGCGATATTTCCCGAAAGGCGCCCATATCGCTTATCCCCAGCGCCTCTATCGCCATTTTCCTGAAAAGTTCGTCAATTTCTTTCACGAGCCGTTCGTCCACGGCGTCCTCCTTTGCGGTTTTGGGTTGCTTTGATGATTATACAACAAAATTCCGCGTTCCTACAGCGAGACGATAGAAGAAATTAGAATTTAGCGAGCCTGCCTGCCGGCAGGCAGGCAGGCAGGCAGGCGACGGACAAGCCCAATCTTAGGAAGTCGGACTTCCTAAGATTGGGCTTGTGCCGCGCGGTGCGAATCTCTTTATTCCGAAAAAAGAGCCGCTTTCGTTTCGCGGGCGATCTCTTTCGCTTCGTCGGTCGGAATGACGGCGATTTTCACCGGAGCGTCGCATTTTTCAATAAAGCCGCTTGCGGTGAGCTTGCCGAAGCCGCCCTTGGCGCCGGTCAGGCGTTCGTTTTTTTCCCGGTCAACCCCCAGCCCGATGAATTCCAAGCCGGCGCAGACGCGGGAACGGATTATCGGCGACCGTTCGCCGATGGTGGCGGTGAAAATCAGCAAATCAAGGCCGCCCAGCGCGGCCGCGTAAGCGCCGATATATTTTTTGACGCGATAAACCCAAACATCCAGCGCCGATTTCGCTTGCGGGTCGCCGCTTTTTTCCAGCTCCAGCAATTCGCGGACGCCGCTTTCCCTGCCGCCCGACAATCCCAAGAGTCCGCATTTACGGTTTAAATATTCGTCCATTTCGTCATAAGACAAGTTCAATTTTTTACCCAGATAAAACAGCGCGCCCGGATCAATGTCTCCGCTTCGCGTCGCCATCGCGACTCCTTCAAGCGGAGTGAATCCCATTGAAGTATCAACGCTTTTCCCGTCTTTTATCGCCGTAACGCTGGACCCGCTGCCAAGGTGGCAAACAATAACGCGCGGCGGCAAACCCCCAAGTATTTTTTCCGCTGAATTCAAAACCGACGCCACGGAAATGCCGTGATAACCGTAACGATAGACGCCGTATTTGCGGCTGTCTTCAGCCGGCAAAGCGTAGAGCCGGGCCGTTTCCGGAATAGTCGCGTGAAAAGCGCTGTCGGAAACTCCGATCATGGGCGTATCCGGCAAAATACTCGCGAACTCCTCGATTCCTTTCAAAACCGCTTCAACGTGAAGCGGGGCGATCTCGTACGCTTCTTTCAATTTCTCGCGATACTCCGCGTCAATCGTCCTCGTCTTCGCAAAATATTCTCCGGGCGCGACTACCCGAAAACCCAAAGCGGCAATTTCGCCCGCGTCTTTCACAAGTTTTTTGGAAATCAAAACGTCACGTAATCTTTTGCCGCTATGCTCGTATTCGCTTTGCGATATTTTATTTTTCTCGCTTGTCTCGCTGATATTTTCCGTCACCGCGAAGTCGCCGTTTTCTTTTTCAAAATGCGCCCGAAAAATCTCCCTGCCCTGAATCTCGTCGAAGAGTTGCTCATCCTCATACAGCGAATACTTTTTTGACGCGCTCCCCAAATTTACGATTAAATATTTTTCCATCACTTAGATTTTATCAAAAATACAAATCTTCCTTTGATTGCGCCGGTTCATATGATACTAATTATTCTGTCCGCTTCCATGCCCAATTTTCTATTTCTTCGGGATCAACGCCGTATTTTTTGATGTATTCGGCGTGGCCGCGCAATTTTTCCTCCAATTCTTTTATGAGAGAGGAGGATTTTTTTTCGGCGAGGCGGCCGCTCGCGGAAAGACGGCGCAGGGCTTCAATCGCCAGATGATACCGGCTGGTTTCGTTGCGGACATGCATGTCAAAGGGCGTGGTGGTGGAGCCGTTTTCAATGTAGCCGTGGACGGAGAAACGCGCCGGATTTTTTTGGCCGGTAAGCATGGATTCGAGCGTTTCGGGAGAGCCGTGAAAGTTAAAAATGACCGGCTTGTCGGCGGTGAAGTATTTATTGAAATCAACGGGCGGCCGGCAATCGGCGTCGCCGATGCCTCCCAGCGCCGAAAGTTTCATAACGTTGACGAAGCGAACTCGCGTTTTCGGAAGAACTCTTTTCAAATAATCAATCGCCGCCAGCGCTTCTTTGGTCATATAGTCGCCGATGCCGGCGAAAACGATGTCGGGATTTTTATTGCCGGCGAAATCCCAAATCATCAGCCCCCTCGCCAGCTCGCGGCGCGCTTCGGCGATTGTCAGCCAGCGCGGTTCAAGCGTTTTGCCGGCAACGATGACGTTGATTTCGTTTTTGGAACGCAGGCAATGATCCAAAACGACGAGCGTGCTGTTGCCGTCCGGCGGAAAGTAGACGTTGATGAAGCATCCGCGTTTTTCCAGCATATCGCCGATGAATCCCGGATTCTGGTGGGAAAAGCCGTTGTGTTCCTGCCTCCAGCCGGAGGAAGTGAGAATGTAATTGAGGGAGGATATTTCTTTTCGCCACGGAATTTCGCGGGCGACTTTCAGAAATTTGGCGTACTGATCGGCCATGCTGCCGACGATTTGGATGAAGGCCTCGTAAGAAGCGAAAACGGCGTGGCGGCCGGTGAGAAGGTATCCCTGCGTCAGGCCCTGGAGTGAATGTTCGGAGAGTATTTCAATCACCCGACCGTCGGGCGCGATGTCTTTATCCCACGGCTTGAGCGGCCAGACGAAAGCGCGTTTGGTAACTCCGAAAACGGCGTCCAGCTTGTTGGAATACGTCTCGTCCGGCGACATCAGGCGGAAATTTTTATTTTTGGCGTTCAAGCGGAAGACATCTTTCAGATACAATCCCGCCCGCCTCATGCTGCTTGATCCGACTGTTCCCGGAACGCTCGCGTCTTCGGCGAATTTTTCCGGTTCGGGCAAAATAAGGTCTCGCAGGATTTCTCCGCCGTAAGCGCGTTTGTTTTCGCCCATCCGCAGTTTTGCCGGCGGAACAAGCCCGTTGATTTCTTCGGCAAATCCGTCTTTGGCGTCAAAAAGTTCGTTGAAACAATACGATTTTAGCCACGCCTCAACCGCCTTCAGTTCTGCGGCATCGCTTTTGGCGTTGGTCGCGACGACTTGGTGCGAAAGGCAGTTGTCCTCTATTTTTTCGCCGCGCAGTTTCTTGATCCCCGTCCAGCCCTTCGGGGTCTTGAGAATAATCATCGGCGCCCGTCCGCGCCCGTTTTTTTTCGCTTCTTTGATCAGACGACGGGAGGTCTCCAGCGCGCCGATCATTTCCCGATAAATGTTTTTTCCGCTGACGATGATCGGTCGGTAGCCGTAGCCGCTAAAAAGCATTCGCAGTTCCTTATCGCTCATTCGGCCGAAAATCGTCGGTCCCGAAATTTTGTAGCCGTTCAGGTGGAGAATCGGCAGAACCGCGCCGTTGTTTTTCGGATCAATGAATTTATTGAGATGCCAGGCGGCGGCCGTCGGGCCGGTTTCCGCTTCGCCGTCGCCGACAACGCAGGCGACGAGCAAGTCGGGATTGTCCAGCGCCGCGCCGTAGGCGGTGGCGAGAGCGTAGCCCAGCTCGCCGCCCTCCAGTATTACCCCCGGCGCGCCGGGATTGCTGTGGCTGGGAAATCCGTACGGCCAGCTGAAATTTTCACAAATGTGGGCGATGCCTTTTTCGTTGCGCTCCGCGTCCGGATAAAATTTTTGCAAAGTTCCCTCCAGAAACAAGTTGGCCTGCAAAGCGGGGAAACCGTGCCCCGGGCCAAGAACGAACAATGTCGGCAGGCGGTGTTTTTTAATCAAATGATTAAGATTGGCGTAAATAAAATTGATGCCCGGGCAGGTTCCCCAGTGTCCCAAGAGGCGCGGTTTGATGTCGCCGAAAGCCAGCGGCCGCTTCAGAAGGAAATTGTCTTGAAGATAAATCTGGGCGGCGGTCAGATAGTTGGCGGCGCGGACGTATTTTTTAATACTCTCAATCGTTTTGTTCATTTCGTTTTATTATACCTTAAAATAAATCCCCACGCCCCCGTAAATGCGGGCGTGGGGAAAGATTCAGCACTTCTTTTGATAGAGTGGCGGCTGAACCAGCCACTCCTTCATCACGCCCCCGATGGGAACGTGAAGCTCGTACCGTTTCCACCCGGGGTTAAAGAAAAAAACATCAACCCAGGTGTTGGAAAATCGGGATTCAAACACAACCAGAATCCCGTTCTCCCGATTTTCTTCGTGAATGGTTACCCGGTCGCTCTTCTTGAGCTTTTCCGGGTAATATCCTTCTCCGCTTTCCTGAAGGAAGCGGAAAAACGGCTTTCCGTTAACATCGTCTCCGACGCCGACGAAAAACCCTTTGGACGCACCACGCTCGCCAATTGGCCTTGCCAGTTCGGCAATGGCCACCCTTTCTTTCTCTTCCCATTGAAATGGAAAGGGCATTCCGCCGACCAGGGACACGAAAAAGCAGGCGACGGTGACGAGCGCCAGCTTGGCGGTAATCAGCGTGTGTTCCTTAAACTTGCCGGAGAGAGCCATTACGCCGGCGACGAGCGCGATAACTGCCAAAATTCCCCAAGGCATCTCAACCTCCTTTGTTTTCTCTGCTTTCGGCAGGTCCCGCTCTTTGCGGGATGGTTTGGTCAAGGCGGACGGACTTCAATTCCCATCCGCGAACTGTTAAAAGAATAAAATTTTATCGGTCTTTTGTCAATAAATTTTTAACTGGCGACGAAAAAGCCGGCGATTGTCGCGTCGGCCATATTAAAATGAACCCCGCCCCGAGTTCTTCTGGCGGGTGATCCGTACCCGTGTCCACTTTTTGGGGCACAGATCAACTGCGGTGATATTTTACACCTTGCGCGAACCTTTTTCGAGCGGAAACTGGACGAATGAACCGAAGCCCCACGCACTGGCGAGTACGCCAGCAACCCCGAAAGAAAAAACACTCCTTGCATTTCTGAT
>JACRHY010000017.1 GCA_016215765.1 Parcubacteria group bacterium | reverse complement strand
TAATGTATTGAAGAACACCCCAGAGGAAATAGACCGTGGCGAGGACAATAAGTAGCGGAATAACATTATTTTCAATAATGCTCACGATGTCGTCGATGATCGTTAAGAAAGTGCCCCAATTCATATTAAAATTATAACAAAAATAGAAATAAAAACAAAAAATCCCGCCTTAGACGGGATTTTTTGTGGACAGAGTTTTATTATATGTTGGGTGGAATGGTGGACGTTTGTGTGGTAGACGAAAGATCAAGAGTGCCAGCAATAATATTCACCAACCCCCAGACCGAGACCATCACGAAGAGGCCGATTAGGCCGTAGAGGATGTGGCTACGCGCTTCTTTAACTTTTTCTTCATCGCCCGCCGCCATAATATAACCGATGATGCCCCAGAGGAAGACTACAGTCGCGATGAGCATCAAAAGCGGGATGACCGCCTTGACGATGTCCTCTAGTGTAGTGATGAGCTCCTCGATGTTTGTGATCGCAAAGGCGAACATCGGCGAAGCGGCAATGATAACCGGAATTAATTTTTTCATTTTGTTTTGCATTTGATTAATAATAAATAATTAAACAGTTTCGACCTTGCTTCAAAATCTTTCCTTAAATAGATATGCTCGTTGTATCTGTTGTGCTCGTTGTGCCCAGCGATGTCACCGTGCTCTGAAGCGCCGTGGCGATCACGCTGGCGCCCACAAGGAGGGCGATGCCGGCGAGCGTCCAGATGAGCGTCTCTTTGGCCTTCTTGAGCTGTTCCTCACTCCCGCCGGCGGTCACGAAGAGAAATCCGGCATAAATGATGAAGACGACGGCGACGGGAATACCGATCGCGATTAGGACGTTCACAATGGCGTTTATCAGAGAGTAAAACGTACTGCCCTCACCTAGTGGATTTTCAAGCGCTGTGGCCGCCTCGGCATAACGCGCCGAGGATAAGATTATTATAAGGTATCCAAGTTTTTGGAGCAATTTGGTCATTAAAGGTTTATATAATCTTTAAGCTTGGTAAAAGCGGTACTACCGGAGGGGACAAGCGCCGTGAGGATCGCTTGCACGATGAGCCAGGCGCCGAAAGCGACCACAAATCCGATAACCGTATTATAGAATATACTTTTGCCGCGTTCCAGCTGGCCCGTGTCGCCACTGGCAGTGATCATTAGAACGCCGCCGATCGCGATCGATAAGACAGCAAGCGGCGCGGCGAGGTCGAACAAAATGAAATTAATTACATTGTCGGCAAGGTAGATCAAATCTTCCAGAGTACACATTACATCGCCATTACCGCAGGGGATAAGATCCGCTTGGGCGATTATTGGCAGAAGCGCCGAGATTAAAATTAGCGCGGCCGCGATATTATTACTTTTTTGGAAAAAGATTTTGTAGTTCATTTTTGGCATTACTGATGGCATCGATCGGGTTTTTGGCGCCCGTCTTTACCGATTCTACCATTTTGCGGAAGATCTCGTAAGTCGCGTCGGGGGCGGGGTCAAGCCAGCCGCGGGCTTTGACCGCCGCGCGCGAATAGACCGTGAGGCGGGCGTTTTGGCCGGCGGCCGAGAGGAGATCGCGGCGCACGGACGGACGCTCTAGTGAGTCGGCCAGTTTTTTCTGCGCCTCGGCTCCCGCGAGGTAGGTGGCGAGCGCCATCGCCGGGCCGGAATTCGCGGCGGACTTCGAAATAGCGATCCCGGTGAGGCGCCCGTAGGTTGCCGTCGTAGTGTCGCCCTTGATTTGCGGGACCTCCGCGACATCAAAGTTCAGATGGGGATTTTTTTTGATTATATCCGCGTACTCCGAGGCATAGCCGATGTAGAGGGCGAGTTTTTGCGCGGCGAAGGCGTCTTGCGCTTCCGGCCGTAAATGATTCCAGGAATAATCGTCTTTCCGCGGATTGGAAAATTCATTGAAAAAGCGGATCGCCGAGGCGGTGGGGGTGAGGGCGCCGGACTGCTTGTCGAGCGCTACCTCGAGTGTCGTTTTTTCGATGATCGGATTGCCCGCCTGCAAGACGAGGAGCGAAATTATATCTTTGGCGTTTACGATATTGCCGAACTCGCCGAGGGCCACGCCGCTCTGCGTGAAGTTGCCGTTCGCGTCGAGGGTGGTGAGGGTCTTCGCCGCCGTCACGAATTCGTCCCAGGTCTGCGGCGGCCGCGCCACGCCGGCGCTTCCTAAAAGGTCTTTGTTCCAAAACAATACGAGCGGATCCTCGAGAACCGGCAGGGCGATGATATAGCCGTCTTTCTTATTGATCGTGTCGGCGGGGATGAGAAATAATTCACCTTCATCAATAAAAGTGTCGAGGTAGGTGCGTTCCGGAATCGTGGTGAATGGAATAGTGGCGACTTTATCTCGATGGGTCAATATTTTGTCGTGTGGCAGTAACCAAAGCTCGGGGCCCGTGCCGGAAGCGAGGGCGTTCACGAGGCGGCTGTCGTACTCCGCGTCGGGTAGGGTTGTCACGGTCGTTGTGATCTTGTCGTTCGCGGTTTTGAAGTCCTGCGTTATAATGCGTTCCAGAAATTCGGCGCTCTTCGGGAGCCAGATCGAGGTCGTGCTGGTTATTACTCCCGGGATTTGACTGGATGGACTGGGAATCACGCCCATGAACATTAAAAGCGCCACTACGACGATGAATGCGGCACCGCCAAAGATCGCAAGTTTTGTGAAGTTTAGGTCGTCCATATAGAAAGTTTAAAATTAAAAAATCAAAATGCAAAATGACAATGCAAAATTTTAAAATGTTCGAACATTTTGCATTTTAAACTGTCATTTTTCATTTTGATATTTGCAGTTTGCATTAACTATGGTTTTTTAAATAGAAACCCAAAGTGCTGGTCGCCGGCGGAGAATTCTTTTTCGAGAGGCATACCGGTAGCTTCGAAAAGGCGCAAAATCTCTTCGCGCGTGAGGCGCGCCGCAAGGGCCGGACCGCCGATGCTTTTCGCTTGATTCCATTCGATGACGAGGGCGCGGCCGCCCGGTTTTAGGACGCGCTTCGCTTCGGTGAGAAGCCCCGGCTTGTTTTCCGCCTGAAAGAGGATGTTGGATAAGATCGCGGCGTCCACCGAGGCGTCTTTTAGTTTCGAGCCGCCCGGTTGTTCGACATTCGCGCGGAGCGCCTCGATGTTTCGGAGGCGTTCCAGCTGGGCGCGCGAGCGCAGGGCTTCGAGCGCTTCTTTTACCACATCAAAGGCGTAGACCTTGCCGTTCGCGCCGACGCGTTTCGCGGCGAGGATCGAATAATGTCCGGAGCCGCAGCCGAAGTCGGCGACGGTCTGGCCCGGCGTTAGTTCAAGATGAACGATAATTTGTTCGGGGTTGAGGAACATATTAAAAGTTTAACAAACTAAAAACCAAATACCAAAGACCAAAACCACAGACCAAAGATTTTAAAACAGGGCGAGTCTAAGAATTTTTAATTTATGGTTTTGATATTTGCTTTTTGGTATTTGCATTTTCAGAGGCAGGTGATCGAGGCGATGCCGTCCTTGTCATCGAGACGCATGATGCGGACGCCTTGGGT
>JACRHY010000016.1 GCA_016215765.1 Parcubacteria group bacterium | reverse complement strand
TTTTTTTAACAATAACCTGTCGTAAAAATGATAGAGCCACCTTACCTCTTTGTCATTTCCCAAATCCAAAACCCGCTCAATAATGTACTGCGCGTTTTTTTGAGTGTCTATTTTGTTCGGATTAGTGTCCCAAAACAAAGCTTGTCTGAATTTCATATGTTATCATTATAACAAAAAATACCGACAATTAACAGCCGCTGAAAAAGTCGGGCAATACGCCATCCGCCGACTGGCGGGGGCGGAGGCGAACCAAAACTCTTTGATTTTTCCTTTCTGGTGCCCTCGGCAGGAACCCTCCTTCGCTGACGCTACGGACGGGCAGGTCAAACCCGTTGCATGTGTCCCCGCGGGGAATCGAACCTCGATTTTAGCCTTCGGAGGGCTATGTTCTATCCGTTGAACTACAGGGACAGTTATTTCAAAAAATCTTTATCAATTTGAGGGCGATTAACGGCCATTGCCAAGCCGATTGCCAGCCACAGCATAAGCCGTCCCGGCTGAAGTGTCCAGAGAAAATGATCAAAAAGTCCGAGCGTTAATAAAGCGACCGCCATTGCCGCAAAACCGGCGAGTTCCGGCTCCGCTCGGACTCCCCGCCGGGCGTCAATCAATATCTTCCCGACAAAAATTAAAAATGCCGCCAAGCCCGGAATTCCGATTTCCGCCGCCATTAAAATATAAATGTTATGAATCGGCTGCCATTGCCAGCGCTTTGTCATTCCCAGTTTTTGATAAAGTTCGTTTTTAACCGAATAAACCACTTGATTACCGATGCCGACGCCGAAAGGATTATTTTTGATGATTTCCGCCCCTAATTCATTGTAGGCAAGCCGATAGACGACCGCGGGCTCCGAGGAAGCGATTTTCGCGCGAGGCGAAACGGCGAAATTCAAACTGATGGCGAGCGCGATGACAATTGCCGCGAGCAAAACAAACAGGCGCGCGGCGCGCGTTCTAGTTTTTGCGTCCAACAGCCAATAGACAATCATCGCCAGCGATAAAACGCCGCCGACGGCCCAAGCCGCGCGGGAAAAAGAAAGCGCCAAACCAAGTAAAACCGCGAACATTCCCGCCGCGAGCGCCAGCCGCTTTCCGATTCCGCCTCTTTCGGCAAGCCCCGCCTTTGGCGGGACAAGCCCCGCCTTTGGCGAGGTAAAAATCTTCATCCATAAATAATAAAGACCGAAAAGTCCGAGCAAGAGAAAGGCGGCGAAAACGTTGGGATGGGGAAACGTTCCGTAAGCTCTTAAAAGCTTTCCCCCGCCGGCCAAAATTTTCGCCGCGCCCCCGACAAGCGGGCCGATTTCCGGCTCGCCCAAAAATTTCAATCCCAGACCGCCCTGAACAAGAAACTGGCCGAAGCCGATAAACGACTGAGCAATCGCCAGCGCGGCCAGCGCCAAAGCAATGCCTTCAAACTTCACGACGCCCTCCCGCAGGAGCGCCGCAATCGCCAGCGCGGCGGTAACAGCGAGCGTGAGACGGACGAGAGCGGTGAGAGCCAGCAGAGAATAGCCGCTTCCGATAACGGAGAAAGCGGAAAATAGAATAAAAGAAAAAAGAGCGACGGCGGCGGCTCTCCCCCCGATTTTCCGTCCTAATCCGTTCAAACCGCGGGAAAGGGCGAACAAAATCAGAAAAACGACGAGAAAAAAATCGCTCGCGTAAAGAAAAACCGCCTCGTATTCGTCAAAACCGGCCGTAAAATTCCAAAAAATTTTCCGCGCGCCCAGCGGTAGGGAAAACAAAAAAAGCCAGAAAGAAAGCGGGAGCAGCTTATTTGCCGAAAACGACGGTGATATTAACGACATCGCCGGGCGCGGCGGCAAAGGAAACCCTGACGCCGACTTTGTTAAAAGCGTCTTTTATTTTTTTCGCCAGCTTGTTGGCAAGCTGATTTTCCGTAAGAAAAACTTCCAGCGAGTCCTTCCCGCCGCCGATTTTGATCAGCCGGTCCATCTGGTCGCGATCCTGCGCCCGCCGGCAAAACGCCTCAATAAGATGAACAAGCAAGTCGCGGGCTTTCGGTGGGATGTTTTTGACGATTATCCTCCCTTCATACTGGCCGTTTTTGATCATCCGGCAGGCGGGACAAAGCGCGAATTTGACCGGATAATCGCGCTCCGGAAGTTTCAGCTTTTCCAAACCGGCCCGCCACGACTTTTTGTAATAAACCGCGCCGCAGACGGAACAAATTGTCAGCCCGGCCAGACCGCCCTTGAATTCATGCGCTTCGGTTCTCTCGCGGGGCAATTTTACGTCGTATTGTTTTCGGAAAATGTTGGACATTTTTTATTATGCAATCTGTCTATTATATCACGCCTTTTATTATTTCGTAAACCATTCCTAAAGTAAAAACTGCCGCGAGAGCGTAAATGGCCGCGGCGGGCATTTTCGCGAAAAACACCGACGGAACGGAAGAAAGGGAAGCGGCGCGCTTCCACATCGCGATTATGAAAATGCCCTCCAGCGCGAGAAAAACTCCGCCGGCAATACTGACCAGAGCGAGAAAATTCTGAAATCCCGCCAGAAACAAAGCCATCGGCGCGATAAAAACGGCGAGAACGGCGGCGACTTTCGGCAGACGAAAATCGTAAGCGAGAATGTCCCGGACGTCCATGCCGATAACGATATAAGAACTCCACAAAGAAACGACGCCGAGAGCGCCGATGCCAAACAAAACCCAACGCGGCAGAGCGCCGGCAATGCCGGAAATCGCGTCTTCCGAGACCTCGCCGGAAAGAAACAGCACTCCCAGCACGAACACCGCGTAAACAACGGCCGGGATGACCGTTCCCCATATCAGAGCTTTTTTCATCAAGCCCCGCCGATCGCCGCCGACGCTGTCGTAATAATCAATCACGTCCGGAATGGCCGGCCTTCCCGACAGCGAAAACAAAATCGGGCCGAACGGGAGCAGGAAATAAGCGGGGCTGAAAAACAGCCAGTCAATTTTGCCGAAAGCGCCGGCTTCAAAAATGCCGAAAATAAAAATCGCTCCGATAACGGTAATAATCCCCCACAAAACCAAAAATTCCGCCAAAGCCAGCCGGCGAACGCTCAAAAAAAGAGCTGTGGATCCGAGGAGCCAAAAAACCGCCATTTTATAAAAATCGCCCATTGCGTCGGGAACAATCAAATTGACGAAGGAAACGGAGAGAACGAGATAAATCAGAAGAACGACGACCATGCTCAGAACCGCCATCGCGGTCGCCAGCCATGAAGCGCTTTTCCCGAGATAAAACCGCGCGTATCCGACAAAGCGATGCCTTCCTTCCGTCCGCAAAATCACGTCGGCGTACATTAAATGAACCGCGACAAAAACCAGGCAGAAAACAGCAAGATAAATGAAACCGGCGCCGACGCCTACTTTATTAAAAACGAACGGCAAAGAAAAAACGCCGGCGCCGATGCTTGTGCCGGCCAAAATGCTCGTCGGCAGAACGAAAAGCCGGTAAAAATCCTTTAATTTTCCCCCGCTTCCGATTCCGAGTTGTTGTAAGGCCATTTCGCGATTAATTTCTTCTCAATCAGCCAAAGAATTATAAAAACGACGATCGTCAAAATCGTGGCGAAAACGGCGAGCGAATAAAGTTTTAAGCCGACGGCCGTTCCGATGCCGGCCGCCACCCAGATGCCGGCCGCCGTCGTCAGGCCGTGGATGGAGCTTCGCTGAAAAATAACGGTGCCGGCGCCGATAAATCCGACTCCGACGACAATCTGGGAAACGATGCGCGCAGGGTCAAAATTCGTCCTCCCGATGAATTCGGAAAAAGCCACCGCCGAAATAATTGAAAACAGCGCCGAGCCCATAGAAACGAGAGCGTAGGTGCGCATTCCCGCCCGCTTGCCCGCGATGCGCCGCTCAATGCCGATCAGCGCGCCCAAAAAAACCGCCAATGACAGCTGGCCGAAAATTTCCAAATTCTGGCTGTTCAAAAAGTCCGTCATTGGTTCAGATAATTCCGTTAGCGGCTTTTTCTTTTTCCATCATCTCAACCAGCATATCCAGAAGTTTTTTCGGATCGGGAGAAAAAACGACTTTCCCGGGCCCGCGATGGGCGTTGTTAACAATTTCTTTCAGCATATCCGCCATTCCGCCGCTTCCCTCCAGCACGCCGATCGGCTTGCGATCTTCAAAGCTGATGGTGAATTCGTTAAGAGTGCCCATCCGCCCGCAGATGACGATAACGGCATCGGACGATCGGGTCAGCAGAAGATTTCTGCCGGAATAATCAAAGCCCGTGTAAATGATGAGATCGTGGTAATCAAGCGGCAAATGATAGGACTTCACGTGAGCGACCTCGGAAACGGCGGGCGAAAGGCCGATGACGGCGCCGCCGGCTTCTTTCGCTCCTTTGGCCGCCCAATGGGGAATGCCGGTGGTCGCTCCCGTCACGAGAACAAAACCGCGACGGGCGATTTCCCGCCCGACTTCCTGCGCCATTTCCAAAGCGCCGGAAGAACAATGCCCCGTTTCGGCCGCGCCGGAAACGCAGATTTTATACCTCGGCTGATACAGTCCCGGACTGATGTTTAAACGTTTTTCGTTTTTGATATTTCCTTTTTTCACCGGCATTTTCATTTTTTTATTAGACCTTTAGACATATTGCGTAATAATTTTCGCAACGAAATTATGATTTTTCTTGCGACTAGCGAAGATGGATAGGGCAGACCCGCTTCCGGCAAGTTCCCCCCTATTCGCTAAATTCTATATTCTAAATTCTTGTCCCAGTATATCACAACTCGTACGACTCTCCCGTATTGGGAACGACCGCGTCAATCGCCAAATCGTCGCGGATTTTAACGGCCAGCGCGTTGCTTGATTCTTCTTCGCCCTGAACCACAAAGGCCTTTTTGAGAGAAAGGCGCATCGGGCCGAGCCAGTCCAAAATCTGCGCCTGATCGGCGTGGGCCGAATAGCCGCCGATACCGAACGCGCGACAGCGAACCGGAATATCCTCGCCGAAAATCCGGACCGACGCGGCGCCTTCAATAAGCTGCCGGCCGAGCGTTCCTTTCGCCTGGTAACCGATGAAAAGAATCGCGCTGTTGGGATCGGGCAGATAGCGCATTTCATGATGGAGAATCCTTCCCCCGTTGGACATACCCGAACCGGCAACGACGATTTTCGGCGGCGGAACCTCGTTGATTTCCTTGGATTGTTCGGTCGTCAAAGTCATTTTCAGCCCGGGAAAATTGAAAATGGCGTCGCCGGAGCTGATAATCCGTTTCGTTTCGCTGTTGAAATAAATCTGGTGCTTTTGATAAACGGCGGTCAGGCGAATGGCCAGCGGACTATCTATGAATACCGGCACTTTGGGAATCCGGCCGTTTTCCGCCAATTCATTGAGTTCGTATAAAAGTTCCTGGGTGCGCTCCATCGCGAACGCGGGAATCATCAGCGTCCCGCCCTTCTTCACCGTTTCTTCAATGGCGTCCTCAAGAATTTCCTTTCTTTCTTTATGGCTTTCGTGCAGGCGGTCTCCGTAAGTTGATTCTACGAGGCAGTAATCCGCTTCTTCTATTTTTTCCAATTGCCGGATAATGGGCGCGGGAGAATTGCCGAGATCGCCGGAAAAGACGATTTTTTTTCCTTCAGTTCTGATAAGGATAATGCTTGAGCCGAGAATGTGGCCGGCGTCAAAAAGTTCCGCTTCCATGCCGCCGATTCCAAACGGCCGGTGATAGTCAACGCCCTCCCACAAATCCATTACGCGGTGGACGTCGTCCAAGTCGTAAAGCGGCTCGCGGCCGTGTTTTTCCGCTTCCTGCTTGAGCAGATTTTCCGAATCAACCAGCAGAAGCTCGGCAAAATCGCGCGTCGGTTCGGTGGAATAAATTTTCCCGCGAAAACCGTCCCGACAGAGCTTGGGCAGACGGCCGGTATGGTCAATATGCGCGTGAGTTATCAAAACCGCCGAAATCTCCTTCGGATCGTAAGGAAACGGATCAAAATTATGTTTTTCGGCGTAGCTGGATCCCTGTCCCAGTCCGCAATCAACCAAAATCTTCGTCGCTCCGCTTTCCAGCAGATAATTGGCGCCGGTTACCGACTTGGCGCCGCCCCAAAAAGTCAGTTTCATTGATTTGTTTCGGCTATGTTATTCTAGTTTACTCTGAATTGCGAAATTGAACAAACGCAAAACTCTTTCTTCAACCCGCTCGCGCCCCGCTTAAAACGGGGCCGCGCTTCCATTAAGGTTTCAGAAAGAGTTTTACGTTTGTTCAATAGCTAATAATACATTTCGTAATTCAAAGTAGTTTATCTTCAGCGCAGTGTTTTTTAATGGATTTCTGCAAAATTTCGCACTGCTTCTGGAGATCGTTTCTCAAATTTTCCCATATTTTGACGCATTCGTCGCCGCAAGTTTTAGCGTCGCCCAAATAATGACGGTCTATGCGCCAAACGCTGTCCATCATCTCCGAAAGCTGATGAATAAGATCGTGAGAATGATTTTTCATAAATTTTCGCAATTTTAAGCGACCTTTTTTCCATTATACCAAATCCCGGGGGGAAACGGAATTTTCCCGATAAAAAATCTTTTTGACCAGCACGAGAGACCACAGAACAAAAATAAACGTTGCGGCGGATACCGAAACCAGACAATAAAAACAAAACGCTTTAATGACGGCTATCTGAAGATAAACGGAATAAACCGAAAAAAGAAAACCGCCGAGAGCGAGCAGAAACGCCGCCGCCAGAACACGGACGTTTTTCGCGCGATAAAAAAAATAAGCGGCGGCGATCAGAGCGACCGAATAAAAAACGACGCCGAGAAGAGCCAGCGGAATTCCGACGATTTCGGAATAAGCGCTGGTCAGCACTTTGTCACAACCGGCCGTTACCAAACAAAACGCCGCCACGCCGCGATAATGTTCAATCGTCAGATAAACGGAATCGGCAAGGCCGATAAAGGACGCGATGAAAATAAAAAACGGTAAAAACATAAAATCAAAATAATGATTAAATTCTCTTTTTTGGCTACAAGGAATTACTGCTCGTAACGGCGGAATTGAGATTGGTAACCGTTGGCCTTCCCGATGTAGTCCCGCGTTACCTGGTAGCCCTTGTTAGGAACAGTGTGGGCGTTGTTATCATAACCGCATTGATAGCGCAACGATCCCGGGCAGTTTTTACTCGACAAAGTAGCAGCCGTGCCTCCATTGTAGCCGGCGTATCCGTTTGTCACGTCTCCTCCGTTAGCTTTTATTCGCTCTGCTAAATACTTCGTTCCTAATTCAATACTCGCTTCCGGATGACTTTTTAACCATTCTCCGGTAATATTTTCATTGGCATATTGCGTCCCCCTCGCCATTGCCGTGGCCGTTTTCGGTAGCAGTTGCATAATGCCGTAATCTCCCGTGGGACCTTGACGGTTGGGATCTCCATTCGATTCTAAGGCGATGACCGCTTTAACTGCCGACGGGGGAACGCCGTATTTCAAAGCGGCCATTTGAATTTCCGAGTCGTATTTATTGACATTGTTAATAGTTTGCTGGGACAGAATGACGGGGGCGGCGGAAGCATCTGTTTTGCCGCTGCCCATGCCGCCGTTATCCAAAGACGTTTCGCGCTCGCGGGATAAAATCGCGCCGCTTACGGTCAAATCGCCCTCATTGACGGTGATGCGCGAGCCGCCAAAGCCGTTTTCGTCTTCTTCAAAATCAATCTTTTCGGCGTCTTTGGCGGGAATGGTTATCTCGCCGCCCTCCATCGACGTCTGGCCGTTTTCCGTCACAAGGGTTCCCCGCTCAAAAGTAATCGTCAAACTGCCGTCTTCATTCCAAACATAGCTTTTGCTGTCGGAATAAATTTCGGTAAAGCCCCCCTGAATTTCGTATTTATTATCGTAACGGGTAATGGTTCCCGCATCGCCTCCCGCGGACTGAATAATTTCGTCGCTGGCCGTTGCGCTTAGCCCGGTTTCTCTCCCGACTTCAAGCTTCCCGAAATCCGGCCCCGAGGCGGCGCACTGGATTTTATTCCAGGGAGTCGGCGTTTGAGCGTTTAAAATCAGAAAAACGGTGTTTAAAATAAGCCACGATCCCAGGACAATCGCGATACCGACAACCGCTGAAGTCAAAACTTTCCGCCCTTCTCCGGCTCTTGACTCCGATGGACCGGCGGTCATTATCATAAATCCGCCGTAAATGATGAAAATCACGGCGAGAGGAATGGCGAGTTTGATGAAAAAATTAATGATATTGCTGCCGGTTTTTAGAAGGTCGCAAATGGTGCATTGAGGGCCGGAACAAGAAACCAACCCGAACCCGCCCTGCGCCGCTTCCCCGAGCCAGTTTTGCGCCGACGCCAGAATCGGAAACAGAAGCAAAATCGGGAAAGCGGAAAAAATGAGTAGAATGACGAAAAATCTCCAAAACATGTTTTTAATATATCACTTTGAATTACGAAACTCCGATTTTAGCCCTTTTTACCGATTTCCTACTCGGCTTGCTCAGAAAAATCAGCCGTATCCGATGGATACTGTCTGATTTTTCTAAACTTCGCCTCATAACGAAAATCGGCAAAAATTATCTAAAAGCGAGTTTTGTAATTCAAAGTATATCATAGAAACCGGAAAAATAAAAATCCGCCGAATTGCTTCGGCGGAAAACTTTGCTTCGCGAGAATTACCCAAAACCTCCGTTGGCGCAGATTTTCAGCAAGCCAAGGTGACGAATAAGAGCGGCGGCGGCGTATTGAGCCGTTTCGCACTTAAGGGACACCCTGGGGGAAAGGTCGGAAGGAGAAATTGACCGCGTCGCCAAACCCACCTCGTTCCAGAACAGCGACGCAATCGTCAAATTCATCCGCTTGACCTCCTTAAGGATCGCCCCCCGCCAAGCCGCGCGGGTATTCGGCGGAGGATTGGCGCAGGCAAAAGCGATTTCTTTATCGGTCGCGATTCTCGCTATCGCGCCCCGCTGCGCCAAATCACGCCAGCTTCTCGGTCCGCCGCTTAAATCGTGATAAGCCAGATCAAGCATCCGCCACTCGTCTTCCAGCGCGGTTCTTTTGGCGGAACCGCGGTAGTTTTTCAGGGTCAGTCCGTAACGGGCGAAGGAGCGGTTCAATATCTTCTCCTTGATTTTGTAATCCAGTTTGTCTTCCAGCGCTTCGGCGTCATTTTCAAGCGCCCAGAGAACAAATCTCCATTTTCGGATAATGTCCATTTCTTCGGCGGTCATGCGGTTTTTGCCGGCGAAACTTTCCGCCCATTCAAGATAAACTTTCTGAATTTCAAGCGCCGTCATCAAAACAAAATCGCCGCGGAAAAACAAGCGCGCTTTTACCTGGCCGGTCGGATCAGAGGAAAAAGCGTTGAGCGCGATTACGGCCCTCTCTTCACTCTCAAACGCCAGCGATCGGGAAGCGTACTGGAAAAATCCCTCCTGTAACATCCGCAAAATCAGCCGCGTCACTCCGTATTTCAGGTAAATGCTCCAATCGGCCATATTGCCGTCCCGAAAAACCACCTGAATCCGGCAGTGCGGCGCGCCGACCAAATCCGCATCGCCCCCGCGAATCATGAATATCGGCTTAAGGCCGACCAAAAGTTCTTCCTCTTCCAATCTCACCCGATGAGCGGAGTCGCTGACCACGTGAGCGGTAATGGCGCCCCGATGGGAAATCAGGTAGCGATGCGTCCCGCCATTAACGTGGCCGGCGCCGGTAACAATGGGGGAGCTGGCGAAAAACGGAACGGTTCTTTTGAGATACTTCGCCCAGCATAAAAGCCGATCCTCTCCCGCCGCGACGCTGATGTCCGTCAACTGATACGATTCGTGAGCGCCGAAACTGTTGCCGCCGAAATCGCAATTTTTCTTGCATAGTATCAGGCGATTCGGCTGAATTGTCCGGTTGACTTCGCGAATTAAAAGTTCCAGCATCGCCTCGCCGGCTTTTTCCCACTTCAGAAGATCCCGCGCGCTCGCGCATTCCGGAGACGCGATTTCCAGATGGTCAAGATCGCGATAAAAGCGAAACCCGTTGAGAGTAAACGCGTTGAAATCGCGCGTATGGCTCTGACTGGACGCGAAACAAGCGCCGTAATGGCCGTTTAAGGCCTTCAAAAAAGCGCCGACGCAAGCAAGCTGTTCCGCTCGCTGCGCCTCAAAAGCCGATTCTATGCCGACGTTGTCAATCCGCAAAGCTCCGTAAAGCTCGTGCTCGCTCCCGACAATCACGCGTATCACCTCCTTTGGAAAAAAGCGGGGCAGGCGCCCCGCTTCAAGAAGTCACCCGAAAGTTACTCGCCGGGATTCTGAATATTGCGCTTGATCAGCTCCAGGCCGATGGCCTCGGTCTCTTTCAGGTCTTCGTCCTGTTCAATCTTATCCAGAACGTCGTCCAGAATTTCCTTCCCTTTCGTGAACTTTTTTTTGTCCTTCTTTTTCTTTCTTTCGCTCTTTTTCATTTCACGCCCCTTTCTTCAACGCGATGGTTGGTTTTTTCTTCGGACAAAATCCGCGACAAATCCTTTTCATCCAAAAAGGGATCCATCAATAACGGCCGCGACTTGTCGTGAAAAACGGCGGTTTCCCAGCTGAGATCCCGCAGTAAATGGCTTTTCTCCCGCACTAAAAATCCGCGAAAGAAAGCCCTGGTGCCTTTGACGACCGGCGCGGAACCGTCTTTGACCAGCCGTTTCACGATCCCCTTCGCTTCTTTTTTCAAGAAGACACCAACTTCGGGATCAACGCCGTGATAAAGAAGATCAATCGCCTTCGCTCCGCCATCGCTGAAATCATGGTCGCTTTTTTGAAGAAGCGACAGTTTGAACGGCCAGTCCAGCCATTCCTTCAGCCGCAGGGGGTCGCGTCCGATTTCGCGCGCGACTTCTCCCCACATTTCCAGCAAATCGCCGATCCAGGCCGCTTTGGCGCCCTGGAAAAAATCGCGCGCCAGCCGCCAAACCGCAAGCTGATATTCCGCGGCGGTCATCTCCGCTCCTCCGCGAAATCCGTATTTTTTCGCGCAATCAAGATCGCGCGATATCGCGGTCAAGTCGCCGAGCGGGTCGCCGAGAACCGGCATTTTCGCAAAGCATTTTTTGTCTTCCAGCATTTTCAGAACCAGCGCTTTCGTGCCGACCGACAAAAAAAGCGTCGTGTCGGCCATCGGCGTGTCGTCAAAAATGACGTGCAGCCGCCCGTATTTTTCCGGATCGGCCAGCGGTTCGTCTCTCGTGTTAATCAACGCCCGTTGTCCGGAAGTCGTTTCCGGACTATGCAGCAGATGCCCGAAAAAATCCGCCCGCTGGCTGATCTGAAAATCGCAGGACGGCTTTTCGTTTTCGGAGCCGATTTTGCCGGTACCGGCAAAAATGACGCTCGTCGCCAAAAAAGTCGCCCAAGCCGCCGCTTCAACGCTATGCTCGGAAAAAACCATCCTCTCAAACAGCGGCCGCGGCAGGCAAAAATTAAGATGGTGGGAATAACTGTTTCCTCTCCCGTCGCTGTTATTTTTGAAGAAAAATATCCTTCTTCCCGTTTCCCCCAAAAACCGCTCCTGCGCTCGCGCCAGAACGGCGGCGAAATGTCTCTCACAGCGGATTAGTTCGTAAGGATCGGCGCACTCGGGCGTCGCGTATTCAATGTGCCTCAAATCAATATAGGCACGCCCCCCTTCCGGCGTCACCATTCCCAATTCGCAAAACAGCCGGTTATCCGCGTCAATTCCCTCCTGTCTCTCAAATTTTTTCCGCAAAGCGCGATTTTTCAGAATCGCCGCGAAAGCGCGCACGTCCTTTTCGGGAAACTGATGCGGCTCGCGTCGCTGCCAGTGAAAAAACTCGGCTGGCTGCGGCGCGAATGCCCGCGTTTCCTTTTGAACGATTTTCAGACACAACGCCAAGTCCTTAATGTCGGTAGGCGCCTTTTGATCGGACACGATGGACGCGTACTCCGTTTCCGTCCCCATCAGAAACCGGTCCTTTTCCATAAAACGCTCCTTCCCGTCATCGGTTATATTAGGTATTTTTCAAGGTTCTTTGAATTTACGATAGTCCCCGTTTATCTCTCTGTCAATAAAATGCGCTGGTTCATATGATACTATCCACCCAAGGCATTGAAAAAGATTATGCAAGGCAGAGATGCTGGCAGACATATGACAATATACGGCTATGTCCTGCCGGGAGCGATTTCAATAGCTCGTTCAGCTTTCTTGGCAGGCAATCTAAGCGAACAAGCGAAACAAAGGTTGAAAATATTGGATTGGCATAAAGAACATAATA
>JACRHY010000015.1 GCA_016215765.1 Parcubacteria group bacterium | reverse complement strand
GCGGCGGGGGGTGTGGGGGGAGCCGCAAATAAAAATGATAGGAAATTTTTGGGTTTTGTCCCGCGCGAGCAAGGCGCGCGCGGCCGAGGCGCAAGTGTCATTCGTCAAAATCCTGCGGATTTTGCCCGAAATACATTCGAACTTCGTCTAATACACACCGCGGAAAGAATTTGCGCTTTTATAAAACCTTTTACAAAACTTACAAAACATTGTATAATAATCAGTAATGCCCATTTTTTCACCGATTGAAGGCGCCGTTTTTTACGGCGGAGCGCTCGCGGCGGAAATTATCGGAACAATCACCGGTTTCGGATCGGCGACGCTTTTTACCGCCATTGCCGCTTTTTTTATGGACATTAAAACGGTCATCGTGGTCGTCGCCTTTTTTCATTTGTTCGGCGGAGCGACGCGCCTTTTTCTTTTCCGAAAAACAATTGACAAAAAAATCATTCTGGCGTTCGGCGTCCCCGATTTGGCGTTTACCTTGATCGGCGCCGCTTTGATTATCGCGACGCCCAGCGCCGCCGCACAGAAACTTTTCGGAGCGTTTCTGGTCGCCTATTCGCTTCTCGCCTTTTTCAAGCCGAATTTCGCGCTTCCCAAAAAAAACGCGGTGCTGGCCGCCGGCGGAGCGCTCTCGGGTTTTCTGGCCGGCCTTATCGGCACCGGCGGCGCGGTTCGCGCGCTTGCCCTCAACGCTTTCGGATTGCCGCGCGATTATTATCTCGGCACCGGAGCGCTTTTGGCCGTCATTACCGATTTGGCGCGCATTTCCGTTTATTTCACCAACGGCGCCGCCGCCCAAACCGGCCGACTGACGGCAATTCTTCCGATATTTTTATTCATTGCCGTTATCGGCACGCTTGCCGGACAGAAAATCGTCGTCAGAATTAAAGAGTCGGTTTTCCATAGGGTGGTTTTAATCGCTCTGGCCGCGGCGGGAATTAATTTTCTTCTTTAAAAACACGGAAGTGATATAATAAACGGATGAAATATCAAAAAGAAAAATCGGCCGTTGTGGAAATCGCCAAAAAAGTAATGCCGGCGGTCGTTTCCATCGCCGTTTCCAAAAACGCCGAAACTCTTGAAAAAGAACTGGCGGGGGGCCGTCACCTGTTTCCGTTTTGGCATACTCGCAAATTCAAAGTTCCGGAAGAAGAAATAGACCGGCGCGGTATGGTGAAAGTCGGCGGCGGTTCCGGATTTATCGCCGATTCAAGCGGAATCATCGTCACCAACAAGCATGTTATTGCCGACAGCGACGCCGAATACGCCGTCATTGCCAGCGACGGCGCGAGCGCTAATGCGGAAATATTGGCCCGCGATCCCGTCAACGACGTCGCGATTCTGAAGGTTAATTTCGGATAAAAACTGCCGACGATAAAACTCGGCGACTCGTCAAAAATAGAACTCGGTCAGACGGTCCTCGCTTTCGGAAACGCCCTCGGGATGTTTCAAAGCACCGTTTCTTCGGGAATCGTCTCCGGCCTTTCCCGCTCCATCACGGCGGCCGTTGATTTAAAATCCGTCCAAGAGATGCGCGGCCTTATCCAAACCGACGCCGCCATCAATCCGGGAAATTCCGGCGGGCCGCTCGTGGACATTTTCGGCCGCGTTATCGGCATCAACACCGCCGTCGTATTCGGCGCCCAAAACATCGGCTTCGCCATTCCGATTAACTGCGCCAAACGCGACCTGGATGATTTGAAAAAATACGGACGCATCAGAAGACCGCTCCTCGGTTTGCGCTACCTTATCGTTAACGACCGCCTGCGGGAAACTATGGGCCTGCCCGTGGATTACGGAGCGCTGGTTACCAAGGAGGGTCCCCACGACCACGGCGTCATTCCCGGCAGTCCCGCGGCCAAAGCCGGAATAAGAGAAAACGACATCGTCCTTAACTGCAACGGCAAGAAAATAACCGCCGAAAAAACCATTCAGGATTTTCTTGAAAATATGTTCGTCGGCTCCGTTCTTAAATTGAAAATTCTCCGCGACAACCGGGAGCGCGAAATCAAAGTCATTCTCGCGGAAAGAAAATAAGGGGGGCGCTCGGCAAAGGAGAATAAAAAAAACGGCTTCCGAAGAAGCCGTTAACGTGAGCTGGCGCCAATCAACACCCCGGATAGAAAATTATCCGGAGGATGCGGACATCGCGAGGCATAAACTCCGTATTCTTCCACGGCACACTCAAAAGAGCGTAATCGCCGTCAACGATCTTGCAGACGGGGCAATACAGGAACTGATAATACCCCTCCGGATAAGTCGGTCCGTCATTTTTCATTTGCCGCAGCTCCATCGCCTCCTGGCACTTCGGACAGGTTCTTTCAATCATTTTTTTCACCCCCTCTCCATGAAGTCAAGCGTCTGCCCAACAGCAATCATCTTTCGGGCGCGCTCGGCTCTCTCCACTTCCGATTTGATCGCCGCGACGTTTCGCGCTCCTTTCCACGGAAACGCCGATTTTAATCCGACGATCGGATAAATCGCCGCGCATTTCTCGCAGCGAAAAAGCAGATAGTAATACCCGTCGGCCATCATCTGAATCTTTTCCAGCCAACGCTTCTTTGAAACGGGAGATCCGAAACTGCACGCCGGACAGGCAACGCCCACAAGCCGCTCCCTCCGCTCTTTTTGCTCGCTAAAGAGCGCGTCTATGTCCAACCCTCTACCTCCTTGTGACAATGTTAATGAGCTTGCCGGGAATGAAAATCGTTTTGGCGATTTCTTTTCCCTCCAGCCACTTTTTAACATTACCGCGGGCAATAGTCAATTTTTCGGCCTCATCCCGCGAAATGCCGACCGGCGCCTCCAGCGAATCGCGCATTTTTCCGTCCACCTGAACGACCAAAACGAAATTCTCCTCAATGATTTTATTTTTATCGTACGCCGGCCATTTTTCCGCGTGAACGGATTTTTTCCCGCCGAATTTTCGCCACAATTCTTCGGCCAGATGAGGCGCGAATGGAGCAAGTAGTTTAATTATTAATTTCCGATTTTTAATTTTCAAATAAGACCGGTTTTCTATTTCGTTGAATAAAATCATCAAACCGCTGACGGCCGTGTTGAATTTAAAATTTTCAATATCCTCCCCCGTTTTTTTTATCGTTTGATGAAGCAGACGATCCGGACATTTGTCGCCTGCCTGTCCGGCAGGCAGGCCTGCCTGCCCGGCCGCTTTCCCGTTTTTTCCGGGTTGAGAACGCGATATCAACGTCGCCGCTCTTTGTAAAAATCTTGAAACGCCCAAAATGCCGTGAGGATTCCACGGCCCTCCCTGCGAGTACTCGCTCATAAAACAAAGATGCATTCTCACGGCGTCAACGCCGAACTCTTTGACTAAAACGTCCGGATCAACCACGTTGCCGCGCGACTTGGACATTTTTTGGCCGTCGGAACCCAGTATCGTTCCCTGGTGGCGCAACGACAAAAACGGCTCTTTGAAACCGACGAATTTTCCGTCATAAAGCGCTTTCGTGAAAAAGCGGGAATATAAGAGATGCAAAACGGAATGTTCCGCCCCTCCGACATACATTTTTACGGGCAACCACGTTTTCATTTTCTTCGCGTCGGCGAACTTTTTTAAATTTTTCGGATCGGTATAGCGCAAATAATACCAGCTGGAACAAACGAAAGTGTCCATCGTGTCCGTTTCTCTTTTCGCCGCTCCGCCGCATTTGGGGCATTTTGTTTTAACGAATTTTTCCGACCGCGCCAGCGGCGATCTTCCTTCGTCGGTCGGCAAATAATCTTTAATGTCCGGTAGTTTTACCGGCAATGATTTTTCGAGAACGGCGATCCACCCGGGATTAAGCAGTTCGCCCCTGCTGAAAGAATTTGGAATTTTGGATTTAGAATTTTGGATTGATTTGGAAATTGGTCCGCCGGCTGACGGATGGAAATTGGAAATTTCCACTTGTTTTTTACATCCTTCGCAAAAAACGAGCGGGATGGGCGCCCCCCAGTACCTTTGCCGCGAAACAAGCCAGTCGCGAAGTTTGTAATTTACGGTTTTTTGACCGGCGCCGTTTTTTTCCAGCCATTCGGCCATTTTTTCGCGCGCTTCGGCAGAGGACAAGCCGTCAAACGCGCCGGAAGCGACCAGATGGCCGTCTTCTTCAAAAGCGTTTTCTAAAATCGGGCATTTGGGCTCGGGATAAAATTCGCAAATTACCTGCTTTATCGGCAATTGAAACTTGCGGGCAAATTCAAAATCGCGCTCGTCGTGCGCCGGCACCGCCATCACCGCGCCCGTGCCGTAATGCCCCAAAACATAATCGGCGACGAAAACCGGAACTTCTTCGCCATTAAAAGGATTGAACGCCTTGATTCCTTTCAGCTCAACGCCGGTTTTTTCCTTTGCTAAATCCGTTCGCATTAAATCCGTTTTCTTCTTGGCCGTTTCAATATATCTAACGACTTCGTCAAAATTTTCAATTTTTAATTTTAAATTTTCAATAATTGGATTCTCTGGCGCGATAACCAAATAAGTACAACCAAAAATTGTGTCCAACCGCGTTGTAAAAACATCAAGAAAATATTTGACGTTTAACCTCTGACATTTGACTTCAAACTTTATATTCGCTCCTTCAGAGCGTCCGATCCAATTGCGCTGCATCGCTTTCGTTTTCTCCGGCCAGTCCAAATCGTTCAAGTCGCCGAGCAAACGTTCGGCGTAATCTGTAATTTTAAAAAGCCATTGTTCAATTTCTTTCTGAATGACGGCTGACGAACAACGTTCGCACTGGCCGCCGACAACCTGTTCGTTCGCCAAAACGGTGCGGCACGAAGGGCACCAGTTGGCCGGCGCTTTCTTGCGGTAAACCAGTCCGCGATTAAAGAGATAGAGGAACATCCACTGTGTCCATTTGTAATATCCCGGGTCGGCGGTGATGATTTCCCGCGACCAATCGTAAATATTTCCCATCGTTTTCAGCTGTTTGCGCATAAAAGCGATGTTTTTGTAAGTCCAATCTCTCGGATGAATCTTCCGTTTGATGGCGGCGTTTTCCGCCGGCAGGCCGAAAGCGTCAAAACCGATCGGTGACAAAACGTTAAAACCGCTCATTCTCTTGAAACGCGCGTAAACGTCGGCCGGCGCAAAATTATACCAGTGGCCGATATGCAGATTGCCGGACGGATAAGGAAACATCACGAGATGATAAAAGTTTTCCTGCCTGCCGGCAGGCAGGTCTTTCCTTTTAACTTTGTCGCGAACTTTGTAAATTCCGCTTTTTACCCACGCGTTTTGCGCCTTTTTCTCTATTTTCCGATGATCGTAAAACATTTCTTATTATAATAACGGCGAAAAAGCCGCGACGCAAATCCGGCGTAGGAGAGCATTTCATTTGACGGCGGCCGCCGCAATCATTATAATTCATCCGGATTTTTGAAATTTGAAACCTCAAACGAGGAGGGTGAAATGATCGTCGGGATCCCGAAAGAAACCAAGCAAGGAGAAAAACGGGTCGGATTAAACCCGAAATACGTTTCCGAATTAATTGAGAAAACGGACGTCTCCGTCGCCGTGGAATTCAACGCCGGCGTCCAATCCCATTATTCCAACGAGGAGTACGCCGACGCCGGCGCCGAACTGATGCGATCGGAACGGCTCTTCCAAGTCAGCGACGTGATTATCAAGGTTAAAGAGTTGCTTCCGGCGGAATATCCGCTTATTCGCAAAAAACACGCGATTGCCGGATTTTTCCATCTGCCGACCAATCAGGGTCTTCAAAATCTGATTAAGGAGCGCGAATTGCGCGTTCTCGCTTATGAAGACGTTGAGGACGGAAACGGCAAGCGGCCGATTCTCGCCGCGATGTCCAAAATCGCCGGCGAAATAGCGGCGATTAAAGGAGTGAAGTATCTCCAAAAAAGAAACACCAAAATTCGGGCTCTGATCATCGGTAAAGGAACGGCCGGCGGATCAGCCGCCGCGAAACTGGTTGAACTCGGTCTGGACCCCTTTGACATTCACATTTTGGACAGCGATCCGAAGCGGGTTTCGTACTGGAAGTCGCCGTTTTTGGAACGCGAATTCAACGAATACAACCTGAAAACGCTGATCAAAGAAACGGACGTTCTCATCGGCGCGGCGGCGGTTCCTCATAAAGGCGCGCCAAAGATCATCACGAGAGAAACGCTGTCCGCCATGCCTCAAGGAGGAGTATTCGTGGACATTTCCATTGACGAGGGCGGGATATCGGAAACCTCAAGGCCGACTTCGCACGGCAGTCCGATTTACACCGAGTGCGGAATCGTACATTACTGCGTCCCAAATTTACCGGCTATTGAGCCAAAGAAAGCGACTGACGCATTGAGCCGGGCCGCTTTCTCCCATCTCAAAAATTTCATATTATCAATTTGACCGACGGCCGCCATTAAGGCGGCTTTTTTGCGCGCTCTATTTAACTAAAGCAAGGAGAAAAATCTTTTCGCGTTTTCCGTCGTCGCGGCGGCGATTTTTTCCGCGCTGACGCCTTTCAAGGCGGCTATTCTTTCGGCGACGGCGCCGATATAAGCCGGCTCGTTGCGTTTCCCGCGAAACGGCTCGGGCGCGACATAAGGAGCGTCGGTCTCAAGTAAAATATTTTCAAGCGGAAGGTGTCTCACGACCTCATCGTAATCGCGGGAAAAAGTGACGACGCCGCCGAAAGAAAAATAAAATCCCAATTCCAAAAACTTTCCGGCCGTTTCCGCCGATCCGGCAAAAAAATGAAGATTCGCGCCTTTTAATTTCGCCGCCTCCGACTTTAAAATGCCGTGAAGATCGCCGTAAGCGTCGGCCGTTTTCGGCGACGGCCGACAATGAATCATCAGCGGCTTTTTCAATTCCGAGGCCAACTCAACCTGCGCGATAAAAACGTCTCTTTGCCGATTTTTTTCTTCTTTTTCTTTCGTTCGGTAATAATCCAATCCGCATTCTCCGATCGCCGTCACTTCGGAAGCGCGGGCGAGTTCTTTCAGCCGATCGGCGTCAAATTCCTCCCGAACGGCCGTTTTCAGTTCGTTTTTATCGTGATACCAGCGAAGAGCGGCGTGAGCCGGATGAAAGCCGGCCGTCGCCCAAACATCGCCGCGATAACGAACGGCGGCGGCTATCGCCGCCGAAGAAGTCAGCGCCGTAGTGCCGACAGCGATCGTTTTAACGCCGGCGTCTCTCATCCGTTTGATAACCGAATCGCGATCGCGATCGTAAGCGGGAAACTGAATGTGGGAATGAGAATCAAACAGCATAGAAGAAAGAAGGGTTTAGGGTTTAGGGTTTAGGGTTTAGGGTTTTCCGCCGTAAGCGGTGGCGTAACAAGGCGGGGAAAAAGAATCCCGCATTTTTTCGGAGAAAACGCCTCGCCGTCGCGACCGACGCAACTTATGATTTTTTGCGCCGTTTCCGGCAAAAACGGAACAAGCAAAGCGGCGACGCTTTCCAGGATAATCAGCAGGTTGACCAGCGCTTTTTGATCGTTCGTTTCCCACGGCTTCGTCGCGTTGACGTATTCGTCGCCGAAAGAAATGAGCTCCCAAACCGCCGCCAGCGCTTCGTGAAACCTGTACTCCTCCATTTTTTTCTCAACCGTTTTTTGGATTTCGCTTATTTTTTCTTTCATTGATTCATCGGCGTTTTTTTCGCTAAATTTTCCGTCTTTCGCGGCCAGCGTCAGCACGCGGGCGGCGAAATTTCCCAGGCCATTTGCCAGATCGCCGTTATAGCGATTTTCAAATTTCGCGCGGCTGAAATCGCCGTCTTCGTAAGCCGGAATTTCCCGCAAAAGATAATAGCGAACGGCGTCAACGCCGTATTTTTCCGCCAAACCGAAAGGATCAACGACATTGCCGAGCGACTTGGACATTTTCCGCCCGTCGGCGCCGATAAAGCCGTGAACGAAAATCGCCCGGGGTAGAGGTAATCCGGCCGAAAGCAACATACCCGGCCAGATGGCGGCGTGAAAACGCAAAATGTCTTTTCCGATGCAGTGGATATCGGCCGGCCAGAATTTTTTAAATTTTTCCGATTCCTCGGCGTATCCCAAAACGGAAAGATAATTCGCCAGCGCGTCGCACCAGACATACATCGTCTGACTCTCGTCGTCCGGCACGGGAACGCCCCACGGCAGGTCTTTCGCCGGCCGCGAAAAACTGACGTCTTCCAGCCCGCCTTCAATAAGCGATAGAATCTCGTTGGCGCGAGTCTGCGGAATTATTTTCAATTCTCCGTTTTTAATCCGCCGGCCGATTTCTTCCGAGTGCTTTGAAAGACGAAAAAAATAATTTTCTTCTTTGATTTTCTCCGGTTCTTTTTCGTGCGTGGCGCATTTGCCGTCGGTTAAATCTTTGGCGGTGATAAACGCCTCGCAACCGACGCAATAAAGCCCCTCGTATTCTTTTTTGAAAATATCCCCCTTTTCGGCTATCCGCCGCCATAATTTTTGAGCCGCCGGAAAATGGCGTTTTTCGTCGCTCGTTCTGATAAAATCGTCGTTGGAAATATTCAGGCGGACCGCCAGTTCCCGAAATTTCCCGGCGTTTTGGTCGGTAAGTTCCCGCGGCGAAAGTCCGGCCGCCTCGGCCGTTTTGGCGATTTTAGCGCCGTGCTCGTCCGCCCCCGTTGAAAAGAAAACATCGTCCCCTTTGGAGCGGCGATAACGGGCGACAACATCGGCCTGAACCAGCTCAAGCGCGAAACCCAGGTGCGGAGCCGCGTTGACGTAAGGAACGGACGTCGTAACGTAAAATTTATTTGGCTTTTTCATCAATACTCTTCATAATAAGTCGGATTTCCGATAAAAACAAAAGCTAACCAATTTATCCATGATTTTATTGACTCACGCCGTTATCGGCTCCGTCGTCGCTTCGGCTTCTCCGAATCCCCTCGCGGCGTTTTTTTTCGCCTGGATCGGCCATTACTGCGCCGACGCCGTTCCTCATTGGGACTACTCCATAAAAAATCTGATGGCTAAGGCCGAGTCCGGAAAAAGCGGCCTCTCTGCTTACATCAATAAAAACACCGCGACGGATCTTCTGAAAATAACCGCGGACTTCGCCGGCGGCGTTTTTTTGACGTTTTCCCTGTTTTCTCCAACCGGCTCGGCGGAAATTTTCCTGTTGGCCGGCGGCGTTATCGGCGGAGTTTTGCCCGATTTTCTTCTTTTTTTGGAATGGATTTTTCCAAACCCGATTTTCAGGCGGCTTGAAAAATTCCACGCCTCCATCCACTCAAAAATAAAAATGGCCGGCTTTCCGCTGGGATGGGCGACTCAAATTTTCCTGATCGCCGCCGGCTTAACGATTATTTTTTTCCGTTAATTCAAAAAATTCTCTGGGCCTTGCGCCGCGACCAATCTTCAATAATCTCCTGCGCGACGACGGAGAGCGGCACGGCTAAAATCAAACCGACAAATCCGGCCAACTGACTGCCGACGAACATGGCTATCAGAACAATAAGAGGATGGAGACCGGTCGCCCGCCGCATAATTAGCGGAATGAGAATATGGCTTTCAAGCTGCTGGATGGCGACGAAAACGATAATGGTATAGACGCCGAGCATCAGCGATTCGGGAAAAGCCGCGAGAAACGCCACCGATCCGGCAAAAATGGGGCCGACCACCGGCACGATTTCAAAAACGCCCGCTAAAATTCCCAGCACCAGAGCGTATTTAACGCCGAGGAACCATAAGCTGATGGCCACCAGTGAACCAACCAGAAAACCGAGGAAAAGCTGAGCGCGCAGCCAGTTGCCGATTTTACGGCGTGATCGCGCAACGACGCCAAGAACGTAATCTTCATACGCTTGCGGCAGAACGGCCCGCAAAAATTCATCCACGCCGTGCCGGCTCACGGTCAGATAAAAAGTGAACACCAGCGTCACCGCGAAAAGCAGGACGTCCCCGAGAAAAGAAGCCGCCGCGCCAAACACGGAAATGCTCCCCCTTGTCAAAAATTCGGCCAATTTATTTAAATTTTCACCGATGGAACCGCCTAATTTATCCGCGATGGACAAATCCCCGAAAAGCGGCGAAAAAACGCTCAAATGACCGAGTAAATTATTAAGCTCCAAAACGGCTATCGGCAAAACAAGGTACAGCACGGAAGCGAAAATAGCGGCTATTAAAAAGAAAGCCACCATCGTTCCCAAAATGCGCGGCACTTTTTTTCTTTCCAAAAAACTCACGAACGAATCAAGGGCCGAAGAAAAAACAAGAGACAGCAAAAGAACCGCCACGACGTTGTTTAAAAAATAAACGGCGGCGACGATTGAAACAACCACCAAAACGCGCCACAGCGACAGCCACGATATGTCCAAAACGTAACGATTCATCGGAAAAACGGATCAGTGTCCGGTTTTAAGTATTTTAGCAAATTTCTCCCCGTCTTTAAACGGCCCGATAAGCGCCAAGTTCAGCCCGTCGTCGCGCACGATTTCTTTCGCCAACGTGAGAATTTCTCCGGCCGTCACTTTTTCAATGCATTTTGACAGTTCCCGCGGATTCAAAAAAGAGCCCCTGATCACCTCCTGTCCGCCGTAAAAAGAAGCAAGCTGATTGGATGTCTCCAGTCCGATCATCAAACCGCCGATCATGTGATCTTTGGCGCGGCGCAATTCTTCCTCGCCGACCGGCTGTTCCGTTAATTTTAAAAATTCTTCCAAAATCGCCTTTACGACATCTTCCGCTTTTTTATTGTCAACGCCGGCGGCGACGGCAAAGTAGCCGTGATCGGTGGACAAGTCGGAGTCCGCGTAAACGTAATAAGCCGCTCCCATTTCTTCCCTGATTCTCTGAAAAAGACGGGAGCTCATCCCCCCGCCTAAAATATCGCCCAAAACGTCAAGTGCGTACCGGCGCTTGTCAAAAACGTCAAAAGCCCGGAAGCCGAGAATGAGATGGGTCTGGTCGGATTCTTTCGTTTTGACGAAAACGCGCGGAGCGTCCTGCGATTCCAGCGTTTTGACTTTGGGATGCTTTTTGGCGGCGCTGATAACGGAAAATTTTTCCTCTATTTTTCGCGCCGCCTCCGGTTCGTCAAACGCGCCGGCGGCGACGACTATCGTCGCTTCGGCGACGTAATGCTTGGAATGATAATCAACGAAATCGTCGCGTTTTAAAGCGCCGATCACCTCTTTGCGTCCCGCGACGTCCCATCCGGCCGGCTGGTCGCCGTAAAGAAGATGGAGAAAGTAGTCGGAAATTTTGCGCGCCGGCGTATCTTCATACATGTTTATCTCCTCTATTATCACGCCCTTTTCTTTTTCTATTTCGGCGGAGTCAAACGATTGATTGAGATAAATGTCGGAAACGACGTCCAAAATTTTATCAAAATGCTTCGGCTGCGCCTTGGCGAAGTAGCCGGTGTATTCCTGCGAAGTGAAAGCGTTATGGGCGGCGCCGATGCCGTCCAGTTCCACCGCGATATCTATGGAGCGCGGACGCTTCTTGGTACCCTTAAAGCACATATGTTCCAAAAAATGAGAAATGCCGTTTATCTCCTTCGTTTCGTATTTGGATCCCGTTTCCACAAAAACGAAAACGGAGGATGCCAGGCTGTCCGAATGCGGCAGGGTGATAATCCGCAGGCCGTTATCAAGTTTTTTTTTCGTCGCCCTAATCATGTGAATTACGCGTAATTTACCACAAAAACGGGAAAAAACAAACCCCGCAAGACGTCATGGGCTCTCGCGAGCCCCGCGATCCTGCGGGGAAAAATCAGTTTCGGCAATTAAATTCATCCAGGCCGATTCCCATTTCTTTTCTAAACGCCTCGGCGATGGAATCAATGTCGTTGGCGATGCCGATGCCCGCATACTGATAGATTTTATCGGCGATGGGAACGGCATGCGAAGCTATCTGAACACCGACGATTTTCGGCCTGACGGCGGAACCAACGCGTTCCAGCGCGAAAATCGGAGAACCCGAATCGCCGGGCAGGGTCACGACGGAAACGTTGAATCCGCTGATTTGGAAAACGCCGGAGCTGTCGGAAAAATTCCGGGAGTGGCGTCCGCTTGCCGCGATTCCGTTTCTGGCGCTGACGATAAGATCAAACGGAGCGCCGATGGCATAAACGGCGTGGCCGATTTTCAACTCCCCGCTTTTGCCGAACGACGCTGACGGCAGATTGAGCGGCTTTTTTGTTTTTCTGATTTTCAAAAGCGCGGCGTCAATGCCGAAGTTTCTTTTGGCAAAAAGAACGTCAAGCGGAATCAGATCGGCGTTTTTTTCAAAAATTTCGTTATAAATCTTTACCAGTCCGTCCAGCCCCGGACCGCCGGCAAATCCGTTAATGACGGCGGCGAAATTCTTAACCTCCCAAAACGCCGAGGGGGATTTTACCAGATAGATCTTGTCCGGCGGCGATTTATCCAAAGAACCGCCCGAAATAACATGAGCGGCGGAGAGAACGCAGGAGCGAAAATGCGCTCCTCTGCCCAAAAAAATATTGATGCGCATTTTACCGTCGGTGGTTCGGGTTTCTTTCAGCGTCATAATACTGACCGAGGAATCAATCATTTCCCTCATCACGGCGTCGTCAACGCCCGCGAGGGAGTATTCATAAGCGACGGCGCGCGACGGCAAAAACAGACAAGCGAGCAAGCAGACGAACAGACAAACCAAAACGGCAAACGACTTTTTCACGGCAGTTCCTCCTTGTTTTTAAAGTTCAGCCCAACCTACCCTGTCTGCGTGTACACACAGGCAGGCGGCGGGCAGGCGCGTGGTTCTGAAATAACTCTATCAAAAAACAATCCCCGTTTCCATGGCTAATGGCTATCGCATTGACTTTACGAGGCTTAGCCTCGTAAAATTAGAAAGGATGAGAAAAATTACTTTTGTTGAAAACGAAATTTATCATATTTATAATCGCGGCGTTGAACAGCGCGAAATTTTCTTAGAAAAAGAGGATTATTTTAGATTTATTCATGATTTGTATGAGTTTAATGACGAAGCCCCCGCTGTTAATATCTATTATAAACAACTTTACGAGGCTAAGCCTCGTAAACGTAAGGTTGTGGTTGAAAAACGGAAACGAAAATTATTAGTAGAAATTCTGGCTTTTTGTTTGATGCCAAATCATTTCCATTTACTCCTAAAACAAAAACAACAAGGCGGTATTAGGACGTTCATGCATAAATTGGGAACCGGTTATGCTATGAGTTTCAATAAAAAATATCAGAGAGTTGGCTCTTTGTTTCAGGGACCGTTTAGGGCTGTTTTAATAGAAAAAGATTCCCATTTTCTTCACCTTCCCTATTATATTCACCTTAACCCCCTGGATTTGAAATATCCCGAATGGAGAGATAGAGAAATCAGAAATTATAAAGAAGCGGTTAACTTTTTAGAATCATATCGCTGGAGCAGTTATTTGGATTATATTGGCAAGAAAAACTTTCCCTCGGTAACCCAAAGAGAATTCCTCAATGAATTTTTTGAGGGACCGGAAAATTACAAGAAAGATACTATAAAATGGCTGGAGGAAATGGGTTTAGAGGAAATCAAAGATTTAATTTTAGAATAATTAAACTT
>JACRHY010000014.1 GCA_016215765.1 Parcubacteria group bacterium | reverse complement strand
TCAAATCTCAAGATCGGGCAATGACGCGGCCAGGGCATATTTCAAGCGAAAAATATCCGAGGGCAAAACAAAAGCGCAATCCTTGGTCTGCCTGCGCCGTCAGCTGGTCAATGTCGTTTGGATGATGATGAAACACAAAACCGAGTACCGCCTCCCTTGCTGAATTTGAAAAAACGCTTGACTTTTTCTCATAGCGGATCTCCCGCCGAAAATTCAAAATTAAGGAAGGAAAATTTTTGGTTTTTGCTCCCGCGACCGAAGGGAGCGGGCGAGGCGCGCAGATTAGTCCTCGGTCAGATTGTTTTGGAAAAAAGTTCGGATTTTGTTCAGGAGGGACAGCAAAAAAGAATCCTCCTCACCGAATCCCGATGATACGGTAAGTTTTTGCGCCGTTTCCCGTTTGAATCGTTGCGGTATCCCCCACTTTATGGCCTATAAGGGCGGCGCCCAATGGGGACCCGTGCGAAATGCGACCGCGTGAAGGATCTGTTTCCGGCGAACCGACAATCTCAAAGGCCTTCTCTGTGCCGTCTATCGCGAGAAGCACCGTTGAGCCAAGCTCAACTTTTCCGGAAGCATTCCGGCCGGAATTTATCACGACCACGCGCTTTATCTGATCTTGGATGCTTAAAATCTGCCAGTTCGCGCGACGCAAGGCGGATTTCGCTTCCTTATATTCGTCATTTTCCGATCGATCACCGTACGCGGCCGCCCGCTGGGTCTCTTCAATGAGAGCCGGCAATATCCGCTTAAAATGAGCGAGTTTTTCTTCAAGGCGCCCAAGGCCGTCTTTGGTAAGATACACCGGCCCGTCGTCGCGCTTGCTTAATTTCTCCGATCGGCGTCTGGGAAATTGCATGATTCAATCATAGCCGAAACTTTGCGAAGATTGAACGGGGATGCTATCTTATGAGAACAAGATTCAAATGCTTATTGACGACATAAAAATCAAAATATCTTCGGGAAAGGGAGGCAGGGGCGCCGTGGCTTTTAATAAAACTTTAAAAAGTTTGGGGCCGACCGGCGGAAGCGGCGGTAAGGGCGGAAGCGTTTACGGCGAAGGAATCTTGGATATCAGCGCCCTCAAGCAATTTCGTTTCAAAAAAGAATTCGCCGCGGAGGACGGGCAAGACGGCGGCTTGCAATTCCGAGACGGCAAAGACGGGGCCGATCTTGTCCTCAAACTTCCGGTTGGAACCGTAATTCATAATTTGACGAACAAAAGCGAGCTTGAAATCGAAAAAATCGGCGAGCGCATGCTTCTCGCTCAGGGAGGTATCGGCGGCCGGGGCAATTTTCATTTTCGTTCTTCGCGCAACACTTCTCCAACGCAATTTCAGGAAGGGCGTCCGAGAGAATCGTTTGAGTTGCGGCTTGAGCTGAAACTCATCGCGGACGTCGGCTTCGTGGGGCTTCCCAATGCCGGAAAGTCAAGTATGTTGAACGCGCTCACGAGAGCGAAAAGCAAAGTGGCGAATTATCCGTTCACAACGCTTGAGCCGAATCTCGGCGCCTATTACGAACTTATCTTGGCCGATATTCCCGGACTTATTGAAGGATCATCGTCCGGCAAGGGCCTCGGCACAAAATTTTTACGCCACATTGAACGCACGAAAATTCTTTTTCATTTCATTTCTTCGGAATCGCTTGATCCGAAAAGGGACTATAAAACGATCCGCAATGAGCTTGCCGCCCACAATAAAAAACTCCTTGAAAAACCGGAATATCTGTTTCTCTCAAAAAGCGATCTAGTGGACGAAAAATCGCTCGCGAAAAAACTGAAAATACTTAAAAAAATACGGACTAACACGATCGCCGTTTCCGTTCTTGACGATTCCAGTTTGGAAAAAGTGAAAAAAATATTGAATAAAATACAGGCGGGAAAAGAAATCACAACTCCCCAAGATCAAGAGTCCGCGTTATTTTAACCTCGTCAACAAATTCGCTCATATGGGAAATCAAAATCATCGCGCCTTCGTATTTATTGAGCGCCCGAGCGATGACAGGCAGATGGCGAAAATTGATGTGATTGGTCGGCTCGTCAAGAATTAAAAGCGCCGGCCGTTGAAGAACGAATTGCGCGAAGCAAAGCAAACCCTTCTGTCCCTCGGAAAGCGATCCGACTTTATTGTTTAAAATATCGCCGGTCAGCAAAAATTGCGCCGCCACGGAGCGAAGTTGTTCAACGGAACCGCCTTCCATTACGTCGGACAGCGCTTTATAAACCGAAACATTCATATCAAGGCCGGAAAAATCCTGGCGATAATAACCGACAGTCGCTTCTTTAAGAATGGAAACTCCCTTAGCGGTTTCGTTTGCCATGCTTTTTAAAAAATAAGTTTTGCCGACGCCGTTGGGGCCGCTTATCAATAGCCGCTCTTTTTTGCTCAAAGCAATGTCAACTTTTTTAACAATCGGCTTGTGATCGCGCATCGCCGAAGACGAATTGATAACTATCACCGGTTCGGAAAAAAGCGTCGCCGGAATAACAAAATCGCGGATTGTCTTGTCTTCTTTGCGGGTCTCAACCAATTGCCTCTCCAGTTCTTTTATTTTTTCATTCATTTTTCGGGCAACGTCGCGCATATGGCCTCCTTTTTGGGCGAAAAAATTGGCTTGTTCCTTGCGATTGGAAATATCCCGTTCCAAACGGACGTTTTTCATCCGCTCGCGCTCTATCCGCGCCGCTATCTCGGAAACCACGTCAAAATAATTACCGACGTAGTATTCTATTTTCCGCGTGTAAGAATCAATATATAAAACGCCGTGCGTAAAAGCGTTTAAAAATTTCGCGTCGTGCGAAATAACCAGGCAGGTTTTTTCATATTCAATCAAAAATTTCGTCAAGTGCTCTATCCCCTGCTTGTCCAAATTATTGGTCGGTTCGTCAAGCAATAAAATATCTGGTTTCTGAATAAGCGCGTACGCCAAAAGCAATCTGGCTTGCTGTCCGCCGGAAAACTCATTGATTTTTTTCTCAAACGGCGCGGTTAAATGAACAACTTCCAAAATTTTCTTTATCCGCGGGTCAATGTCGTACACTTTTTCCGCAAAAGCGCTCTGAAAAAATTCTCTTGTTGAAAGATTGAGTTTTTCTCGCGGCATCACCTGCATCGCCCGGCTAATAGTCAAGCCTTTTTGAATATGAATATTGCCGTCTTCGGGAGCGTAAACGGACATTATCAGATCAAATAAAGTGCTTTTACCGGCGCCGTTTTGGCCCATCACCGTGATCTTCGCTCCTTCACGAACGGCAAAATTCACCTCCTTGAAAATAGGATTGATGCCGTAGCCGAAAGAAACATTGTCAAACCGCAAAATAACGTTTCCGTGATTCGCGGTCAACGCGGCTTTGCTTGGCTGAGAATCGCGCTGATTGGATTGTTTTTTCTTCATTAATAAATTATAAACAGCAAACGAAAATATTTTCTTCAACCCGCTCACGGATTTGCTTCAGAAAATTGTTTTGAAGAACATCCCGCGGGGCTGGCAAGCTTGGTTCCCGCGAAGCGGGATTGCCGGCCCGAGGGCGAAGAAATTTTTGCCGCTGGAGCAAAAATATTCTGTTTCTGAAAAACAATTTTCTGAAGCAAATCCTGCGCTTCCGTTAAGGTTTCAGAAAATTTTTTTCGTTTGCTGTTACGACAAATTTTTATAATTCAATCAATAACAAGAAAAAAGTATAGAGATATTGAGGCGTTTTGTCAAAAAAAATAACAAGAAACGTCTATGACAACGACGCGCATAAGCGATTGAAATTATCGTGCCGTCAAAAACCGCGGCGTTGCGAAAATGAACGACGGTGGCGCGGCCGCTGTCCCTGCCCGCTAACACGACTCCGGGGCGGGGCGGGGCGTCGGGGGCGATGTTCGGGATAGAAAACCCTTTCGGCTTCAACGGGACGGCGTTCCGGCGGAAGCTCGGGAAGCTGTGAAACGGGGAGTGTTTTTCTGATCAGGCGTTCAATATCGCGCAGTTCATGCCGCTGTTCCGGCATTACGAAAGAAATCGCCCGTCCGCCGGCGCCGGCGCGGGCCGTGCGGCCGATGCGATGCACGTAATCCTCGGAACTGGTTGGCAGATCGTAATTTACGACAATTCCGATTCCGACCACGTCAATGCCCCGTGAGGCGATATCCGTCGCGACGAGCACGCGATATTTTCCTGATTTAAAACCGTCAAGCGCTTCGCGGCGCTGGGAAAGCGAGCGATTAGAGTGCAATTCGGCGGCGCTGTGGCCCATGGCGCGAACCGTCCGCGCGAGCCGGGCCGCTCCGTATTTCGTCCGCGTGAAAACGAGCGTCGTTACGGGATGCTGTTCAAGAATTTTGTCCAGCAGCCGGTTTTTGGCGTCCCGATGAATGACAAAAATTTCCTGCGTTACGCGTTCCGCCGTGGTGCCGGCCGGGGCGATTTCTATCCTGATCGGCAGTTTCATATGCGCGGCCGCCATTTTCATTATTTCGGGCGGCATCGTCGCGGAGAAGAGCATCGTCTGCCGATTGGCCGGAAGGGCCTGGAAAATTTTCTGAATTTGCGGCGCGAAACCCATATCAAGCATCCGGTCGGCTTCGTCAAGCACGACGATGCGGACGGCGTCAAGACGGGCAGTGCGCTGATTTAAGTGATCAATGAGTCGCCCCGGCGTTGCGATGATAATGTGGGGATTGTTCGCAAGAGCGCGTATTTGCGGACCCGGCGCGAGACCGCCGATGAGCACCGCCGTTTTGAGACCGAAGCCGTGGCCGACGCGCCGCAATGCTTCATCAACCTGGAGAGCCAGTTCGCGCGTCGGGAGAACTACGAGTCCCCGGCCTTTTACTTGAGCCAGTCGCTGGATCATCGGAATTCCGAAAGCCAGCGTTTTTCCGGTTCCCGTCTGCGCGACGCCGACGATGTCTTTTCCCTGAACGGCGGCCGGAATCGCCTGCCGCTGGATCGGGGTGGGCGTCAGATATTTAAGCCGCGAAAGCGCCTCAAGCAACGCCGGGGCGATGCCCAGATCGGAAAATCCGGAAATTAAAGATTCATTGGTTTGATTTTTCATTCTACTCGCTATATTTTATGTTCTGTTTATTAATTACTATAAACCCTGAAAGCTAGTTTCATAATTCAAAGTATAATACCCTTTTTAGAAGAAACAAAGAGAGGGGGCGCTTATCGCCGCGCCTTGGAGCGTTCATTTTCGGTCAGATATTGCTTGCGCAAACGGACGCTCTCGGGGGTAATTTCCAAATATTCATTATCGGACATAACCTCAAGCCCCCGCTCAATGGTAATCGTGTACGGCGTTACCAAATCAATCGCGTCGTCCGAGCCGGACGCGCGCATATTGGTGAGCTGCTTGCCTTTGGTCGGATTAACCGACATCTCCTCACCTTTGGAAGTATTGCCGATTACCATGCCTTCGTACACTTCAATTCCCGGGCCGATGTAAAGCGTTCCGCGCTCCTGCAGATTCCAAAGCGCGTAACCGAGCGTTTTGCCGGTAGCCATTGAAATCATTGAGCCGATCGCGCGTTTTTTAATTTCTCCGGCGAAGGGGCGGAACCCCAAAACGCGCGACGACATAATCCCCTCGCCTTTGGTATCAACGACGAATTGATTGCGGTAGCCCAACAGGCCGCGAGTCGGTCCTTCAAACGAAAGCCGCGCGGTCGCGTCGGAAAGACGGATATCGCGCAGAAAAAAACCCCGCGTTCCGAGGCGCTCTATAACGACGCCCTGATATTCGCCCGGCGTATCAATAATAACCTCTTCAAACGGTTCAAGTTTTACGCCGTTTTCTTCGCGGGTAATCACCTGCGGCTGGGAAACCTGAAGTTCGTATCCTTCGCGGCGCATATTTTCAAGCAAAATGGCGATATGGAGTTCGCCGCGCCCGAAGACGCGAAAGCTATCCGCGGACGAAAATTGCACGCGCAAGCCGACGTTTATTTCCAGCTCACGTTCCAGCCGTTCCCGCAGTTGGCGGGAAGTTACGTATTTCCCTTCCTTTCCGGCAAAGGGAGAATTGTTAACAAGAAAATTAAGGGCGATGGTCGGTTCGTCAACCGCGATTGCCGGCAGGGGTTCGGCGTCGGAGCTTGCGGCAACCGTTTCGCCGATGTCAATGTCCGGCAGTCCGGCAACGAGCGCGATATCGCCGGCGTCCGCGCTTTCAACTTCTATTTTTTGCAATCCGTTGAAGGTAAAAATCTTGGTTATTTTACCGGAGCGCGTTTCGCCGTTCGGTTTTTTGACGAAAACAACCTGACCCGCGGCGATGGCGCCGTCGTAAACGCGTCCCACCGCGAGGCGTCCCAAAAAATTATCGTATCCCAAATTAAACGGCTGAAAACGCGAACCCCGCTCCGCAGAAACGGATTCGTTTTCCGAAGCCGCGGCGGAGGCGGGGGGCACATGAGAGAGAATAACCTCAAGAAGCGGCGTAAGATCGCTTGATTCATCCGAAAGTCGCCGTTTGGCGATGCCGGAACGGCCGATGGCGTACACCACCGGAAAATTCGCCTGTTCGTCGCTCGCGCCAAGTTCAAGAAAAAGCTCCAAAACATGCTCTTCGCAACGCGCCGGATCGGCGGCCGGTTTGTCTATTTTGTTGATAACCACAATCGGCTTCAATCCGAGCTCAAGGGATTTTTTCAAAACAAAGCGGGTTTGCGGCATCGGGCCTTCTTGCGCGTCCACCACCAACAGCACCGAATCTATTGAACGCAAAACACGCTCCACCTCGGAGCCGAAATCGGCATGCCCGGGCGTGTCAACGATGTTTATTTTCGTTACGGCGCGGCCGGAATCCGCCGAAGGATAAAAAACAGCCGCGTTCTTGGCGTAAATTGTAATGCCGCGTTCCTGTTCAAGGGCGTTGGAATCCATTGAAACTCCCTCTTCCGTGACGGCGCCGGTTTGGCGCAACAACGCGTCGGTCAAGGTGGTCTTTCCGTGGTCAACGTGCGCGATGATGGCTATATTTCTGATTTCCATAAAAAAAGCCCTCGACAGCCCAGACGCCTCGAGAGGCCTCCGGAATAATACAGGGAAAATAAAAAATCGTCAACACTATGTACTCGTCCAGCACATATGAGACTTTTCTGGCGTTAACTTGTTGCAAATATACCTCAATGGAGAAATTAAGCCAATCGACCAGTGTGGCCTGCGGGTGTTGTACCAAAGTAACCAATCCATAAGCTGGCGGTTGAACTC